>DATFJZ010000300.1:0-7619 GCA_035268945.1 Desulfobacteraceae bacterium
TTATTGCTCTCTTTTTCATGCTGGATCTGGACCGGTTCTTCTCCATTGCCGAAATCAAGAGCCGGCTGGACATTTTCAAGACGTTTTACCAGAACCACACCATTTTCACCATGGGCATCTACATGGGAATCTACGTTACCATGGCGGCCCTCTCCCTGCCTGGCGCGGCCATCATGACCCTCTGCGGCGGGGCCTTGTTCGGGCTGTTCACCGGGACAGTCCTGGCGACCCTGTCCAGCACCACCGGTGCAACCCTGGCCTTTCTCATCTCACGATACCTGTTCAAGGAGCTTGTCCAGCAAAAATTCAGTTCAAGACTTGCAACCATCAACAGGGGAATCGAAAAAGAGGGGGCATTTTACCTTTTCACCCTGCGGCTGGTGCCGATATTCCCCTTTTTTCTCATCAACCTGGCCATGGGGGTGACCCGGATCAAGACCGCCCCGTTTTTCCTGGTCAGCCTTGTCGGCATGGTACCAGGGGCCATGGTATACGTCAACGCCGGCACCCAGCTGGCAGAGCTCGACTCGGCAAGGGGAATCCTCTCCTGGGACATTCTTTTGGCCTTTGCCCTGCTTGGGATCTTCCCCCTGATCGCCAAGCGCATCACCGAACATCTTCGAAGCAGAAAGATCTATTCAAAATTTGCCCGGCCCGGACAATTTGACTACAATGTGGTGACCATCGGCGGGGGGTCTGCCGGGCTTGTGGCCTCGTACATCGCAGCAGCGGTCAAGGCGAAAACGGCCCTGGTGGAAGAGCACCGCATGGGCGGGGACTGCCTCAACACCGGCTGTGTGCCAAGCAAGGCCATGATCGCCAGCGCCAGGCTGGCCCACCAGGCCAAAACCGCCCACCGGCTGGGGTTTAAAAGCGTTTCGGTGGAGTTTGACTTTGGTAAAATCATGGAACGGGTGCGCGCCACCATCCAGCACATCGCCCCCCACGACTCAAGGGAGCGGTACACAGCGCTTGGGGTGGACTGCTTTGACGGCCGGGCCAAAATCATCTCCCCCTTTGAGGTGGCGGTCAACGACCAGGTGCTCACCACACGAAACATCATCGTTGCCACCGGGGCAAAACCGATGATTCCCCCCCTTCCCGGCCTGGAGACCATCGACTACCTCACCTCGGACACGGTGTGGAACCTCACCGCCCTTCCCCGGCGGCTTGTGGTACTGGGGGGCGGCCCCATCGGGTGCGAGCTCGCCCAGGCCTTTTCACGCCTGGGATCCAGGGTCACCCTGGTTCAGCGGGGAGAGAGAATCATGAAAAAAGAAGATCCCGACGCCGCCCTTCTGGTCCACAACGGTTTTGAACAGGAGGGCATCACCATTTTCACCGGTCATTCACCGGAACAGATCGAGGTCAACGACGGTGAAAAACAGCTGATCTGCAGCCACCAGGGCCAAAGGAAAGCTGTCCCCTTTGACCGGCTTCTCATCGCCCTGGGGCGGACCCCCAATGTCGACGGGTTCGGCCTGGAAGAGCTGGGGGTGGAGCTGACCCGGGGCCGGGCCATTGAAACCAACGGGTTTCTCCAGACCAATTTTCCCAACATCTTCTGCAGCGGCGATGTCCACGGCCGGTACCAGTTCACCCATACCGCCGCCCATGAATCGTGGCACGCCGCTGTCAACGCCCTTTTCGGCTGGTTTAAAAAATTCAGGGTGGACTATTCCACCATCCCCTGGGCCACCTTCACCGACCCGGAAGTGGCCCGGGTGGGGCTCAACGAGACAGAGGCCCAGGAGGCCGGCATCGCCTTTGAAACGGTCAAGTACCACCTTGACGACCTTGACCGGGCCATTGCCGACGCCAGGGACCGGGGATTTGTCAAGGTGCTCACCGTACCGGGCAGAGACAAAATCCTCGGGGTGACCATTGTGGGGGATCATGCATCGGAGATCATCGCCGAGTATATCCTGGCCATGAAACACGGCCTTGGGCTGAACAAGATCCTGGGGACCATCCACATCTACCCCACCATGGCCGAAGCCAACAAGTACGCCGCCGGCATGTGGAAAAAGGCCCACGCCCCGGAAAAGCTCCTCGCCTGGATAAAACGCTACCACGCCTGGATGCGCAGGTAAACCAGACCCTTGCCGGGTCTGTCCGCCGCCGGTGACAATAGCACCGACAAGGCAAAAGGAAACCCCGGTAAATAATGATATTAACATTGAAGCGGAGGAAAAAATGACCTATCAAAAGATCGTCTATGAAACCAAGGGTGCCATCGGCACCCTTACCCTGAACAGCCCGGAAACAATCAATGCCCTTTCCAAACAGATGATACAAGAAATGAGCGACGCCTTGACCCTGGCATCAAGGGATGAAAGGATCAAGGTGATCATCATCAAGGCCGCCGGAAATCACTTCTGCGCAGGACACAACCTCTCTGAAATGGTAGACGAAGGTGTCAAACACTACAAAGAGATCTTTGACCAGTGCACAAGGATGATGCAGCTGATCCATGAGATCCCCCAGCCGGTGATTGGCCAGGTCCAGGGCATCGCCACCGCCGCCGGCTGCCAGCTTGCCGCATGGTGCGACCTGATCGTGGCCGGTAACGACGCACGATTTTCAACCCCCGGTGTGAAAATCGGGCTGTTCTGCTCAACACCCATGGTTGCCATTTCCAGGGCCATCGGACGGAAAATGGCCCTGGAAATGCTTTTAACCGGGCGGGAGTTCCCGGCCGGGGAGGCAAAGGAGCTGGGCCTGGTCAACAGGGTCGTCCCCACCGAAGATCTGGATTCAGAGACCCTGAACCTGGCGGAAAAAATCAGCGAGGCCAGCCGTTTTGCCCTGAGTGTGGGCAAGCAGGGGTTTTACACCCAGGTGGACCAGAGTGACGACAAGGCCCTCGGCTTTGCAAAACACACCATTGTGATGAACAACATGGCCGAAGACGCCCAAATCGGCATCAAGGCCTTCTTGGAAAAGAAACCCGTCGATGCGTGGCGTGACCGGTGAGGTGGACCGGGTGATCCCCCCGACAGAACGCCATAGACCGTCAATCAGGGGATTCTACCCCATACGTATCCCCTTTATCCCTGATCAGCTGCCAGAAGTGCCGCGCCATAGGCCCCGGCAAGCTGGGGATCGGCGGGGATACTGATCTTCCGGTCCAGTTTGCCGGAAAGCAGTTCAACCATGCAGGGATTTTTGGCCACCCCGCCGGTGAACACAATGGGTCCGTCTGAAGAAACCCGGTTGATCATGCCGGCGGCCCGGCGGATTACGCTTGTGTGCAGTCCCCGGGCGATCTCCCGGCGGTCTTCCCCCCGGGCAATCAGGGACGTGACCTCGGATTCGGCAAACACGGTGCACATGCTGGAAACCAACAGGTCCTTTTCTGCGGCCAGGGCCTGGGATCCAAAGGTTTCCAGGTCAAATCCCAGGGTGGCGGCCATGATTTCCAGGAACTTGCCGGTGCCGGCGGCACAGCGGTCGTTCATTTCAAATTTTTTCACCCGGCCGGTATCAAACAGGGCAATGGCCTTGCTGTCCTGCCCCCCGATATCCAGAACGGTGCGGGCATCGGGAAATTCGGCCCATGCCCCCCTGGCATGGGCCTTGATCTCCGTGACCGTGGGGGCGTCAAAGGAGAGCTCAAAGATGTTCCGGCCGTATCCGGTGGCCATGATGTTGTCGAAAGAGACCTGCCCGATGAGTACATTGGCAGCGGCCATGGGATCAAACCCCGTGTCTGAACGGCATGTTTCCAGGATGCTGCCGGATTTATCCACCACCACCAGTTTGATGGTGCGGGAGCCGATATCGATACCTGCATACCGCATAGCTGTTGTGTCTGTGGTCATGGGAATGCCTACCTCAGCTGCTCGATAAAGGCTTCCACCCGGGTTTTGAGCTGACCGGCGTCTTCCATGCCGTAATCGGTTTCAACCCGCAGGCAGGGGATGTTTTTTTCCTCCAGGGCCTTTTCCACGGGAATGGATTCCATGAGATAGGGCTGGCAGAACTGCAGGCCGTAATGGATCACCCCCTGGGCGTTGTAGGTTGTGACCATCTCCTGGATATGATCCAGGCGCTGGGTATTGGGAGTGAAAATGGCGCAGTCCACCTGGAAATACCGATCCACGATGGCATCCATCATCTCATCCACGGTGGTGCCGGTGTCGGCGGTAATATTCCGGGCCCCCCGCTCTCCCACACAGGACTCCTCACCCACGATCACAGCTCCGGCGGTTTCGGTGATCATGTGCAGTTTCCAGTTGGGAACCGCCTGGGGACAGCCCGACACCAGGATACGGGGGGTGTTGGGGGCAAATGCCCCGGTTTTTTCCTTGATACGGGTTTCCAGTTCGTCGCAGATCTTGTTGACCGATTCGGTGAACCGGGCCGGGTTGTCGTAAAAGAACACCTGGTTGGCCAGCAGGCCATCCAGGCCGGAAATGGGGGCCGGGTCGGCCTTCCTCAGCGCAGACAGCCGGTGGAGGGCTGCCCGCTTGGCATTGACCACGCCGATGGCGGATTTCAAGGATTCAGAAGTCACCGTCACCCCGGTGAGATTTTCCACCGCCGCCTTGAACTTTATGTATTCCGCCTTGAGCAGCTCCCTGGTCTGATCGGTCTTGGTCTGGGGAAGATCCATGACATAGAGGTTGTCCACCAGATGCCCCAGGGTCTCATAGGCTTTTTTCTTGCCGTCACAGGTGTTCTCCCCCACGATCATGTCCGCGCTTTCCAGGTAGGGGCACACCCTGCCGATTTTGAAACCAAAGGAAGATTTGATCAACGCACAGGTGTTCCGGGGCAGCAATTGCTCCACTTTTTCCATGGCAAAATCAGCCCCTGAGCAGAGCCCCACCAGGGTGGCATTGGCAGCCAGGACGATCTCCTCGGGTACAAACACGCAATAGGAGCCGATGATTTTCCTGCCGGCGGCTTTCTCATCCAGCAGCTCCTTGATGCGCAGCCCATGGACCTCACTCATCACAAAATCAAAATAGCTCATGCCTTCCGGCCGGTTCTTCTGGGACAGATAAATATCCTTGTAGGCGCTTCCCAGGACATTCAGCAGTGCATCATGGCCTTCCAGGTCCATCCCCAGCTCCTGCCACATGGGTGTATAATCCGTACTCATGGTATCTCCTCATATTGTTGATTTTAAGGTTGAATCTGTATGTATACATTTGCAGCTTCAATCTGTAAAATCGATAATTCAAATGATTTTCAGGTAAACCATAGACTCTTTCAATACACAATCCCCCGCCTTGATCGCCCTTTACCGGCACCTGGGCCTGACAGGTTTGAAAAACAGAATCCGACAGATCGAAGACCTGGATCCGGAATGTCGTCACAAACAAATCAGTAATCAGCCCTTTTTGAATCTTGCTTTATCCAGAAAATATGATTAGAATAGTAATATGAATAATACAGAAAACCATACAGATGACTATGACAGCCCCTGGAAAGAGGGTGTGGAGCTGTATTTCAAGGAACTGATGCAGTTCTTTTTCCCTGACATAGCCCGTGAAATTGCCTGGACCAAGGGGTATCAATTTCTTGACAAAGAATTGCAGCAAGTGGTTCGGGATGCGGAGATCGGGAGAAGGCATGCGGACAAGCTTGTCAGAGTCTGGTCCTTGCAGGATGAACCATTCCATGTAATGATACACATCGAGGTCCAGAGTGACAAGGATCAGGACTTTGCCAGGCGGATGTACATTTACAACTACCGTATCTTTGACAAAAGTTACCAACCGGTCACAAGCCTTGCCATTCTGGCGGATGAGGTCAGCTCCTGGAGACCGGATGCCTATACTTCGGAGCAATGGGGCTGTGAGACCCACTTTAAATTTCCCATGATAAAGCTCATGGATTACGGGGATAAGGTCGATGACCTGCTGAATCAGACCAACCCGTTTGCCATTATCACCGCCGCCCATTTAAAAACCAAGGTAACCAAAAACAATCCACAGGAAAGATACACCTGGAAATGGGCCATCACCAGGGCACTCTATGAAAAAGGCTTTTCCACAAAAGACATCCTGGCCCTTTACCGGCTTGTGGACTGGCTGATGATGCTGCCCGATGATTTAACAGAGCAATTTACGGAAAACTTGATTGCCTATGAGGAGGAAAAGAAAATGCCATATATAACAAGTGCCGAGAGAATCGGGATAGAGAAAGGAAGGCTTGAAGGCCGAGGTGAAGGAAGGGACGAAGGTATGCTCTTCAATGCCAGAGAAATGCTACTGGAAGCACTGGATGAAAAATTCAGCAATGACACCCCCGCAGACCTCAAGCAACAGATACAGGCGCTGAACAATAGAATTATGCTGAAACGGCTTCTCAGGTCCACCATCCAGAGCAAAGACATCTCAGACTTCAGGAAAACTCTGGGAGAAATAACCGCCGAAGACCAGGCATAAAATCCACCATTTTGGCTTTTTTCTTGCCGTCACAGGTATTTTCCCCATGGGTGTATAATCCGTACTCATGGTATCTCCTCATATTGTTGATTTTAGGGTTGAATCTGTATGTATACATTTGCTTCAATCTGTAAAATCGATAATTCAAATGATTTTCAGGTAAACCATAGACTCTTTCAATACACAATCCTCCGCTTCTTCCCAGCCGGGCTCCTATCGAAAAATTCGATATAAAATAGAGGCATCCATCAAAATTAAGAATTGGACAAGGGGGGCTCCACAGGTTATTTTGTCCTGCACAGAAATGACGCTATGGCTACAAAAGCAACGTTTGGTGTTGGATGCTTATAAACGGGTAACAGAAATGAAATGTGAAACAATACTTGAAAAAGGCTCCAGCAGTCTAAACGAAGACAACCTGATTGTGAACGGCAATCTCTTCGGCGTGTTCGACGGGGCCACCAGTCTGGACAAGACCCTCTTTGAAAAAGGAAAAACCGGGGGCTTTCTGGCATCGTTTGCCGCCCGGTCGGTTTTTAAAACCAACCATTTCCCCCTGGTGAAACTAGCTGACGGCGCCAATCAGGCCATTTACAGCCGTATGCTCCACCATGACGTGGATCTGACCCAGAAAGAAAATCTCTGGAGCACCAGCGCCGCCGTCATCCGGATTCAAAACAGAACACTGGAATGGGTACAGACCGGAGATGCCTATATCATTCTGATTTTTCACGACAACACCCACAAGGTGCTTGTGGAGCAGGCGGATCATGATTATGAAACCCTCTGCCTGTGGAAGGCCCGGGGAAAAAACGGCCCATCCGGCACAGACACACGGCTGGTCGATCAGATCAGAAAAAAAAGGGCTGAAATGAACCGAACCTATGGGGTGTTGAACGGTGACCCCCAGGCCATGGACTTTCTCAACCATGGCCGGGAATCCTTGGATCAGGTCAAAACGGTGCTGCTGTTTACAGACGGCCTGTCAATTCCGGCAGAAAAACCGGAAAAAAAGAAAAATTTCGCTTCCCTGGTCACCCTTTACCAGCACCTGGGGCTGGCAGGCTTGAAAAACAGAATCCGGCAGATGGAAAACCGGGACCCGGAATGCTGCGTATACCCCAGATTCAAGACCCATGACGACATTGCCGCCATCGCAATTGAAAACGTTGATGAAGCCATAGATATGAAGGAAAATATAAATGAAGCAGAACCTGT
>DATFJZ010000301.1:0-2355 GCA_035268945.1 Desulfobacteraceae bacterium
AAAAGCCTGACTCCTTTGGTTCTTAATGTTCCTGACCGACCAACCGGTGGGGGCTCTTAATCGGTTGTGCCATAAAAAAAATTGGATCATCGAGTGCCACGGGTATTCTCCATAAGCAGTTCTTGTTTTTTTGATATCAAAACCTATAAAATATGGATAAAAAGGGAGTCGTCAAGATGCTCAGCAGATTTATATGGAATGATTTGTGGGGAGGCCCTTTGGCGAGCCAACTGTGATCAGTGGCCGATATTATGATTACCCCCCCCTCTGTTTACAAATTCAATGGGGTCTGATATGAGTGATGCATGGGAAAGAAACGATTGAATCCAGAAGAGAGGGCCTTTTTCAGGACCGTTTACCAGGCTGCCTTTGCCAATCCCTTCAGCGATCTCAGGGAAAAACTCGATGTGAAGATCGCAGGGCTTTTTCCGTCAGTACCGCGAAGAGAAAGCGCAGACAGGTGCATCGAAGAGATCGATGCAAGAATAAAGCGGCTTGAAAAAGAGGGGCTCGGCACCATCAATGCCTTCAGAGGCCAGGACAGAACCATCATTCCCGTTGTTTTTCTCTTTGATGTTTTTCACAAGTTCAGGGATGAATTTGACAAGCTCATCGACGAGCAGATCAAAGCCGGGGACGACCCGGTTTTTGTTCCCTTTGCCGAAGATGCCATGGCCATGCTCGCCAAAAGGGGGTTTCCCCGGGAAAAGCTTACCCATTATTTTGCCCTTTCCTACCAGTTGCGGCGGGCCTTTTTCTTTATCTCCCACTCCCTTGTGGGGGGAAGCCCCTGCATGAAAGAATTGAGGAACAACCTGTGGAACAACGTGTTTACCCACAACATCGACCTGTACGAACGGTTTTTGTGGAACCGGATGGAGGATTTCTCCACCTTGATACTGGGAGAGACGGGAACTGGAAAGGGCACGGCTGCCATGGCCATCGGCAGGAGCGGCTTTATCCCCTTTAACAGGCAAAAGGGGCGGTTTGCGGTGAGTTTCACAAGGGCCTTCAGTTCTCTGAACCTTTCCCAGTTTCCCGAATCCCTCCTGGAATCCGAGCTATTCGGCCATAAAAAAGGGGCTTTTACCGGAGCCGTGGATGACTTCCAGGGGGTCCTTGACCGGTGCAGTCCCTATGGGTCCATTCTTCTGGATGAAATTGGCGAGGTGTCAACCCCTGTCCAGATTAAACTGCTCCAGGTCCTCCAGGAACGGGTGTTCATTCCGGTGGGAAGCCATGTTCCGTTGCGGTTCCAGGGTCGTGTCATTGCTGCCACCAACAGGTCGGAAACAGAGATTCTCCAGGGAAAGGTGTTCAGGGAGGACTTTTACTACCGGCTCTGTTCCGATATCATCGAGGTGCCTCCCCTGAGAAAGCGGATCAGGCAGGATGCCACAGAACTCGATGACCTGCTGGTGTTGACGGTGCAGCGCATGACAGGCACATCGGCCAGGGAGTTTATCCAGACGGTGAAGCGGGTGATTGACAGGCAGCTCGGCCCGGACTACCACTGGCCCGGCAATGTCAGGGAACTTGAGCAGTGTGTCAGGCGGGTTCTGCTGCGGCGAAGCTATGAGGGCGCGAAAAGGGTTGAAACCCCGGACCTCAAGGAGCAGTTGATCGCTGGTATCGAAAAGGGACGTATCGATGCTGCCGACCTGGTTGCCGGATACTGCACCGTTCTCTACCAGCGGCATGGAACCTATGAAGCCGTTGCCAGGGAGGCCAACCTGGACAGGCGCACCGTAAAAAAGTACATCAGCCAGTTCCATGCATCATCAATGCGGCCGGGTTAAAACGACTTTCTTATAAAAAAACAGGAGCGACTATCGTGAGATTTTCTTTTTTTTCACCGGTAAAAATCGTGTTCGGGCAAAACCAGGCAGAAAATCTGCCTCGGCTTGTCAAGAGCATGGGAAAGAAATGCTTTGTTGTGACAGGAGAGGACCAAAGCAGGTTTTCCTTCCTGTTCTCCGGAATGCAGAAAGCGGGGATCACCTGGGAGACCTTCGCCCAGAAGGGAGAGCCTTCCATTGACCAGGTGACCGGTGCCGCAGAAAAGGCCCGGCAGGCAAATGTGGATGTTGTCCTTGCCATTGGCGGGGGAAGCGTTTTGGATGCTGCCAAGGCCGTAGCCGCCCTTGTAACGAACCGTGACGATATCATGGAGTACCTGGAAGTGATCGGCAGGGGAAACCCCCTGGTGCAACGGCCGGCCCCGTTGATTGCCGTTCCCACAACCTCGGGCACCGGCGCCGAGGTGACCTGCAATGCGGTGCTTGCCTCCCCGGAGCACGGGGTCAAGGTGAGCATGCGAAGTGAGATGATGTACCCCGATGTCGCCCTGGTTGA
>DATFJZ010000302.1:0-8112 GCA_035268945.1 Desulfobacteraceae bacterium
GGAATTCATCCGTATCCTGTCGCCGAGGAGGGCGCCGCCGGTTTTCCGCCTGGAGGGGTCACAGCTCAGCACGGCAACATTGACCCCTTTTAAATCCCTGAGTATCCGCAGGATAAACTCATCTGTCAGGGAAGACTTGCCGGCACCCCCGGTGCCTGTCAACCCGATGACAGGGGGAGTTCTCCCCTGTTTCAATTCAGCAAGGTTGCCGAGGATTTCGTCCAGGGAGCCGTCATTCTTTGCCTTTGCCTCCTGGACAGCGGTGATGAAATTGGCTGTCACATACTTTTCAGCCACGGTGAGCCGGGAGTAGTCCAGGGCATTGACATCCACGGTGGAATGATCCATCCGGCTGAGTTTGTCGTTGATAATACCCTGGAGACCGATATTTGCCCCGTCTTCGGGGGAGTAAATCCGTGTCACACCGTAGTCCTGGAGTTCCTTGATCTCGGAAGGAATGATCACGCCCCCGCCGCCGCCAAACACCTTGATATGGGAAGCGTTCTTCTCCTTGAGAAGATCCACAATGTACTTGAAGAACTCCACATGGCCACCCTGGTAACTGGAAACCGCCAGCCCCTGGGCATCTTCTTCAATGGCTGCATCGACGATTTCCCTGGCCGACCTGTTGTGCCCGATATGGATCACCTCTGCACCGGAATCCTGGAGTATCCGTCTCATGATGTTGATGGATGCATCATGACCGTCAAAAAGGGCAGTCGCCGTTACCACCCTTACAACATTTTCAGGGGTATATTTTTTATCCGAAATCGTCATCACATCTCCTTAGTCTTGAAAATTAGTGCTTATGATAATTGTCTGCTCACCAGTTCAAACGGAAATTCTGCCGAAGATCTTGAAAGCAGACCCGCTGGAGGGCCTTGATGGCAATTCACCTTTCTAAAAGGTGCCTGACCTGCCTGTAAGTGGCACGTCAGAAAGCCGAGGCAATGAATTAAAAGATCATTTTTCCCTGTCCTTGAAAATAAATCCCATAACAAACTGCGTCTGGTATTCGATATAACTTTCCAGGGTAAACTCCTTTCCAAAATACCAGCGCCTGAACGCCCACATGTGGCCCAGAACCGAAATATTGTGCCCAACAAGATTGATGGCTTTCTCATCAAGGGATAGAAAATCCTCCTCCCCGGAAAGACGTTTCAAGGCGTCGATGAAAATCTGTGTGATTCTCAGCTCGTTTTCCAGCACCTTTCTCTGCCATTTCTCAGGGAGAAACTGGGTCACCTGGTACATGAGAATCATGTGATCTTTCATATTGTCACACACCAAAAGATACTCCCTGATGATACCGGCAAGGCTTGACTTCCCCCCCTCGGTATCGGAAAGGGCCTCTCCCACTGCCTTTTCAACCTCGATATGGATGGATGTGCACACAAGATAGAGTACGTCCTCCTTGGAACCGACATATTCGTACAGGGATCCTATGGAAAAACCGGCCGCCTTGGCGATCATCCTCGTGGTGGTCTTGTGGTAACCATGATCCACAAAGAGATGAACCGTGGAATCGACAATCTGCCGCCGTCTCTCCTTGACCAGATCGGGGTTTTTTATCTGGGTGGGCACATCCGGAGCAGGACTGCCCTTTTTTTTAATTTTTGTATTCTTCAAGCTGGAGACTCCATATGTTTACCATTTCGATTACAGGGGCACTGGTCAACCTGCTGTCTTTTTTCACACCGCTGCTCTCTGCATTTAAAAAACCGTTTCCGGCAGACAACAAAAAATTGATCGAGCGCTCAGTCAAACAACTGATTACATGGAAAAATTTCTCTTGTCAAGGAATTATCAGCCTTGATGGTAATTCTCATTATGCATCCGGGTCGGGCTTCTTCTTTCAACTCGTTGCCCATGGGTGTGTTAAAAATTACCCCGGTTGTTAAAAAAAAGTTGACAAATACGATTCAACAAATATAGTATCGTAAAAAAATAAGACTGAGCGCTCGATCACCTAAGAAAGAATTAAGAAATGAGGCCTTGATAATAGCTTCGGCCATGTGACGGATTTGGCCTTTGTTGTGATCAAGACCAAAAGGAAAGCGTCACCGCCGGACCTTTTGACACAGCTTGAAAAGGGCTGTATGGCCGTTTGCCCCATATAACGACCATGATGCTGTGCATCACAACAAACTATGAAACTTGAATGAGGCTGTTTCATGTTTCACGTTTTTTTATAAAACGCCCATGAGCAGGGTGCTCACAACAAAGATAGAAAGTCGAATTAGAGGCAGCCGATCCGGGTTTTGCCCGTAGCGGTTTTGAGTGGCAGCGGTCAGCATGGAGGCTGAAGGAGCTGCCGCTCACCTCGGAGCAGCCCATGGACGGGCTGCGTGGCTCGAAGAGGAGCCCTGGCTCCATGAGCGTAGGGTAAAACCCGAATCGGCTGCCGGAGCAACACGACTTTCATATAAATGACCCATATTCATAAGGAGGAAACAGGGTGGATTTTGACCTTACAAAAGAGCAGCAGATGATCCGCAAGGAGGTAAGAAAATTTGCCCAGAAAGAAATTGCTCCCATAGCAGGTGATCTGGATGAAAACGAAGAGTTTTCTTCTGAACTCACCAGAAAAATGGGGGAAATCGGTCTTTTTGGCATGTTCGTATCGGAGGCCTATGAAGGTCAGGGTATGGATTATATTTCATACATCATTGCCGTGGAGGAAATCGCCAGAATTGACGGATCCCAGGCGGCGACCATTGCTGCAGGCAACTCCCTTGGCATCGGGCCCCTCTACTATTTCGGCACCGAAGAGCAGAAACAGCGCTACCTTCCAAAACTCTGCGCAGGAGAGGGGCTTTGGGGATTTGGTCTCACCGAACCAACGGCTGGTTCCGATGCCGGCGGCAGCAAGACAACGGCGGTTCTGGACGGCGATGAATGGGTGATCAACGGTTCAAAAATATTTATCACCAATGCCGCCTGCGACCTGACCCTGGGAGTAACGGTCCAGGCAAAGACCGGGGTCAAAGACAACGGCAAGCCTGAATATTCCTGCTTCATCGTTGAAGCCGGCACACCGGGATTCAAGGCCGTTCCCATGCACAAAAAGATGATGTGGCGGGCATCCAACACGGCAGAACTCTATTTTGACGATGTCAGGATACCAAAGGAAAACATTCTCGGCAAACAGGGAGACGGTTTCCACCAGATGCTCAAGACCCTTGACGGCGGCAGACTCTCCATTGGAGCCATGGGGCTCGGCGGCGCCCAGGGAGCCTTTGACATCGCCTTGAAGTACGCCAGGGAGCGGGAGCAGTTCAACCAGCCCATTTCAAAATTCCAGGCCGTGGCATTCAAACTGGCCGATTGCGCCATGGAGATCGAGTGTGCCAGGAACCTCATGTACAAGGCGTGCTGGCTGAGGGACAACAAAAAAGCCTTTGAAAAAGAGGCGGCCATGGCAAAGCTCTACTGTTCGGAACTCATGGGCAGGGTGGCCAACCACTGTGTGCAGATCCACGGGGGATACGGTCTGATGAAAGAGTACAATGCCGAACGGTTTTACCGTGACCAGAAACTCCTCGACATCGGGGAAGGAACCTCGGAAGTCCAGAGACTGGTCATTTCAAGATATATTGGATGTTGACCGCTGCTTGAACGAAAACACCCCCACCTTAAAGTGGGACGTCCTTTTCCAGTCAAAAAGCGGGGTTCTGTCAACCTTATAATTAAACTTTAACGGAGAGACTTTTCATGGAAAAACCAGACATTACCATCGGCAAAACAACCATAGGCAACATCGTTGACACCCTGGCAGAAAATTTGGGCGACAACAGTGCCCTTGAATACAATTCCCTCGACATCCAGTACAATTTCAGGGAATTCCGCAGTGTGTGCGATGAGGTGGCCAAGGGGCTCATGGCCCTTGGCATCGAGAGGGAAGAGAAGGTTGCCATATGGGCCAACAATCTGCCGGAGTGGGTCTACACACAGTATGGCAGCGCCAAAATGGGCGCCGTCCTTGTCACCGTCAACACCAGCTACCGAAGTGCCGAGCTCGAGTACCTGCTCAAACAGTCCGATGCCACCACCCTTATTCTCACAGGCGGCGTCAGGGAGGCGGATGAATACCTCAAGATCATCAACAAGGTCTGCCCCTCCTTAAAGGAGAGCGAGCCTGGAAAACTCGACTGCAAAGAGCTGCCCTTTCTCAAGAACATTGTTTACCTGGGCAAAGACAAGGTGCCGGGCATGTACAATTTTGATGATATCCTTGAGATGGGAAAAAAAATCTCCGATCAGGATCTGAAAAAACGTCTGGATTCCCTGGAACCCGATGATGTGATCAACATGCAGTACACCTCCGGCACCACGGGATTTCCCAAGGGCGTGATGCTCACCCACACCAACCTCATCGGCAATGCCATCAGCATGGCCGAATGCATGAAACTCACCCCGGATGATGCCATGTGTATACCGGTTCCGTTTTTCCACTGTTTCGGGTGCGTCATCGGTACCCTCTGCTGCATGGTCTCCGGGACCACCATGGCACCTGTTGTGGCCTTTGATCCCGTTGATGTCCTCAAGACGGTCCAGGCATCCAAATGCACCGCCCTGCTTGGCGTGCCAACCATGTTCATCGCCGAATTCGAAGCCATGGAGAAAGAGAGCTATGACACCTCAACCCTGCGCACCGGTGTCATGGCAGGTTCCACCTGCCCCGTGGAAGTGATGAAAAAAGTCATCGACCTGATGGGTGCCGAAGAGATGACCATCGTTTACGGCCAGACCGAAGCCTCCCCCGGCATCACCCAGACCAGGGACCAGGACTCCCTGGAGCTGAAGACCTCCACCGTTGGCAAGGCCCTTCCCAATGTGGAAGTGAAAATCATCGACCCCATCACCGACGAAGAGATGCCGGTCAATGAGCAGGGTGAACTCTGCTCCAGGGGGTACCATGTGATGAAGGGGTACTACAAGATGCCCGAAGCCACGGAAAAAGCCATTGACGAGGATGGCTGGCTCCACACCGGGGACCTTGCCACCATGGATGAAAACGGGTATTGCAAGATCACCGGCAGGATCAAGGACATGATCATCCGGGGCGGTGAAAACATCTACCCAAGGGAGATCGAGGAATTTCTCTACACCAATCAAAAGGTAAAAGACGCCCAGGTGGTTGGCGTGCCCGATGAAAAATACGGCGAAGAGGTTGCCGTGTTCATTCAGATGAAACCCGGCGAGACCAGCACCCCGGAAGAGATAAAAGAGTACTGCAAGGACCGGATATCCTTTCACAAGATACCCAGGTATATCTTTTTTGTGGATGACTTCCCGGCAACGGCCAGCGGCAAGATCCAGAAGTACAAACTCAGGGAAAACGCCACGGAGCAGATCGAGGCAGACCGGAATTAAAGTGATACTGAACCTGCCCTGTCAAAGATTGAGGCCTCGATCATAACACCGGCCATGCCACGGAGGGGTCAAAATTCAAACCGGCCAATAGAGTTTTCAGATGATAAGGTTCACCGCTCTTACAATGCACACCAAAAAGAGGGATCCATGGACAACAATGTTTTAATCAACGAAGAAAAAGACGGGACTGCCATTCTCACCCTGAACCGACCCAAAGCCATGAACTCGCTGAATTTTGATCTGCTTTACGCCATAAAGGATCAGATCGAATCACTTCAGTACCGGCCGGAGATCCGAACGGTGATCATCACCGGAACCGGTGAAAAAGCCTTCTGCGCCGGGGCAGATCTCAAGGAGAGGGCCTCCCTCTCCCAGGATGAGGTGAAAAAATTCATCCTCACCATCAGGGACCTGCTCACATCAATCCAGAACCTGAACAAGCCTGTGATTGCCGCAATCAACGGTACCGCCCTGGGCGGCGGCACGGAAATCGCCCTGGCCGCAGACATCCGAATAGCCGCTTCCACGGCCTCCATGGGTCTGACCGAGACAAGGCTTGCCATCATTCCAGGTGGCGGCGGCACCCAGCGTCTTCCAAGGATCATCGGGGTTGCCAAGGCCAAGGAGCTGATATTCACCGGAAAACGGGTGGATGCCAGGGAAGCTGAAGAGATCGGTCTTGTCAACGGGGTGTACCGCCCGGAAGAACTCATGGACCACTGCTTTGCCATGGCCGAGGCCATCAAGGAGACAGGACCCATTGCGGTTGAAATGGCCAAATACGCCATCAACCAGGGCATTGAAACCGATCTTGCCACAGGGCTTGCCATTGAATCCAACGCCTACAGAGTGACCATACCAACAGAGGACAGGGTTGAAGGCCTCACCGCTTTCAGGGAAAAGAGAAAGCCTGTTTACAAAGGGAGATAGAGATGAGCGAAAACAGATCATTCTGGGAGAACGAAGAGCTGAAGCTGGCCGAGCGGCAATACGAGGCCACCTGGCCCGGCGGCCAGAAGGCCGTGGACCGGCTGGCCAAAAACCGCAAGCGACCGGTCAGGGAGCTGATCCACGAGATGATAGACCCCGGCACCACTTTTTTTGAGCTCTCCATGCTGGCCGGGTTTGGGGTTGACTACCCGGGCATTCCCGATGTTCCCTGCGGCGGTATTGTCACGGGAATCGGCAAGATCCACGGCAACTGGACCATGATCATCGCCAACGATTCCAGGGTCAAGGCGGGCACCTATTTCCCCATCACCCTGAAAAAGCACATGCGGGCCCAGGCCATTGCAGACAACTGCGGACTGAACTGTGTCTACATCGCCGACTCCGGCGGGGCTTTTCTGCCCATGCAGATCGACGTCTTCCCCGATGATCAGCATTTCGGCTCCCTGTTCTACAACATGGCAAAAATGTCGGCCAAGGGACTCAAGCAGATCACCATGAGCACCGGCGGCAACACGGCAGGGGGTGCCTATATTGTGTTCATGGCCTGTGAATCCCTCATGATCGACCAGCAGTCCTTCTCCTTCCTCGGCGGCCCTCCCCTGGTCAAGATGGCCCTGGGAGAAGAGATCTCGGCGGAGGAGCTGGGAGGGGCCAAGGTGCACACCGAAATTTCCGGGGGGGCCGACCACCTCTGCAACGATCAGTCCCATGCCGTGGCAAAGGTCAGGGACATCCTCTCCCTGGAAAAGCCAAGGACCCCCAACCTCCACCTCTACCAGGAACAGGAGCCGGAAATCCCCGCCGATACCCTCTACGATTACATGCCCGTCACGCCAAGCCAGGGCATTGACGCAAGGAGCATCATCGCCTGTATTGCCGACGGCAGCGTGTTCCAGGAGTACAAGGAGAATTTTGCCGTTGGAAGAGGGGATAATGTGCTCACCGGAAAAATCCGCATCAAGGGAATGCCCGTGGGTATCGTGGCATCCAACAAGGTGGGCATCATCTTCCAGGAGGCGGCCAAAAAGGTAACCGAATGGGTGGTAAGGTGCAGCCAGGAGAAGATCCCCCTGCTCTTTCTCCAGAACGCCCCGGGCTACATGGTGGGATCGGAATCCGAACATTCAGGCATCGGCAAGTACGGATCCAACATGGTCCGGGCGGTCTCCTGCGCCCAGGTGCCGAAAATTCAGCTGGTCATCGGCCCGGATAACGGGGCGGCCAACTACGGCATGTGCGGCAGGGCCTACAAACCCCATTTTCTCTTTTCCACCATGCGGGCCAGAACCTCTGTGATGAGCGGCAAGAGTGCCGGCGGGGTCCTGCTCTTCATCGAGGAGAACAAGCGAAAAGCAGCGGGAAACCCCATGTCCGAGGAGGAGAAGGAGACGTTCCGGCAGAAGATGATCGACAAGTACGATGGAGAGGCCCACCCCTTTTACTGCGGTGCCAGGATTCTCTCGGACAGGGTCCTGAAATTCTCCGAAATAAGGGAGTGGCTGGGCATGGCCTTTGAGGTCAGCCTGCTCAAACCCGTTGAAGAACCCGCCTTCGGGAATTTCAGGTTCTAGGGAAACGCGGTTTTCTTACAAACGGCCATGAGCAGCGTGCTCACAACAAAGGTGGGGTCGTAGACGCGGAGCCAGTCGAATTAGAGGCAGCCGGTTCGGGGTTTTGCCCGTAGCGGTTTTGAGCGGCAGCTGTGAGCAAGGATGCTCAAGACAGCTGCCGCTCACCTCGGAGCAGCCCATGGACGGGCTGTGAGAATGAGCGTAGGGCAACATC
>DATFJZ010000303.1:0-5211 GCA_035268945.1 Desulfobacteraceae bacterium
GGAGTCCCTGGATAAGGGCGCAGCACTGGTTCATGGTATCCAGATCGAGGGGGTGCTTGACGTGCCACAGGAAATTCTTTTTCACGGCACAGGGGTCGGGCCGGTTGAGGATATGGTAGTGGTACTCCTTGGAAAGGGCCTGGTACCTTGCGTGGAACGATGACGGCACGATAGAGCACTCCCGGATCACAACCGGGCCGTTGATGATGGCGTTGACCCCTTTTTTCAGCTCCTCCGGGGCAATGACCGTGTGGGCGGTGACGCTTGCCACCTGGCCCATGGCGTGGACCCCCGCATCGGTCCTGCCCGAGCCGTTGATCTTGACCGGCTGGTTGAGAATGCAGGAGAGCGCCTTTTCAAGAGCCCCCTGGACCGTTGGCCGCTCTTTTTGAACCTGCCAGCCGGAAAAGGGGGTGCCGTCGTATTCGATGACCAGCTTGAAATTGGTCGCTACAGCCTGTTGCATGGGACATTGGCCAGCTGTTCTTCAAAATAGTCGTCCATGAGGTCCTTGTACCGCTCCTCAGGGTATTTCCGGCTGCAGGACCTGCAGCATAGATACACCCGGGTTCAGCTCTTCTTGAGAAAGAGCCGTCCCTGGCAATAGGGGCATTCTGCCCTGAAATCATCCATCATCTGTCCATATCTCCTTTTTATAACGGTCATGAGCAGCGTGCTCACAACAAAGGTGGAAAGTCGAATTAGAGGCACAACCGGTCCGGGTTTTACCCGTAGCGGTTTTGAGCGGCAGCTGTGAGCACGGATGCTCAAGACAGCTGCCGCTCAACTCGGAGCAGCCCATGGACGGGCTGCGAGAATGAGCGTAGGGTAAAACCCGGACCGGTTGCCGCCGCAACACGACTTTCATATAAAAAAAAACAGGTTAATAAAATAGAACATAGAGGGCAAAAGTCAATGAAAAGGATTTCAACTCCCTTGTGCCTGTTGTTTTGTTCTGGAGAGAAGGAGCAAGTCAGGTATTTACGAATACTCTCTTCGATGAGCAGCAGGCACGATCTTCCCTGGTATCGGCTCGTCAACAGACAATGGACGATCAGCCTGCCATAGAACAAGGGGCCGTGACAGGGGGATGGTGGAGGTGAGACTTTTCTTACATTCCCCAGACGTTGATCTCCATGCCCCTGCACTCTTCTGATCGTCTGAAAATCTTCTCCTCCCAGGGAATTTTTGTATCACGGTTGAAAAGCACAAGATGGCCCTCGTTGGTTCCGCACAGATCCATGTAATCACGGGTCTGATCCAGGCCCCGGGCCATTGTCTGATCAAGGCCTTTGTGGAGGACCTTGAGCTCAATCACAACTTTCTGCATGGGACCCTGCCACCTTGTCCACAGGGGCTTTCCCGCTTCAGCCCGGGTAAGGGGCCAGACAACGAGTAGATCGATGCGCCTTCTGCCCCGGCCGTACTCCCGCTCTATCCTGCCCCCCGAATTGATGATCCGCTGGAGAAAGGCCTGCATCAAAAGCTGGGGGCCTGCCTCCTTGTACTGGAACCGTTCAAGCCAGTGCTCGGAGTGCTCCCGGAAGAATTCCTGGAAGGCAGCCATGAGTTTTTCCATGTCAAGGCGATTCTCCAAAGTTGTGTACCAGGAACTGTTCTGACTCAGGGTATCCTGGGTTGTGGCCGTCAGCATTCTGGGGATAATTTCCCGGTAAATGGGGTTTGAAACTTCCACCTCGGGCTTTCGGCGCACAAGGCCAAGATCGGCAACATACTGAAGATCATCCTCTGCCAGTTCACCCGATGAATGGCGGCCGCAGAGAAGCCCCTCCACAACCTGTCTGACCCGCTCCTCTCTAAGCTTGTCCGAGAGCTGATCCAGATGGGTCTCCCGGCGTATGATAAGATTCTCCTTTGCCTGGGCCACCATCTCTTCGTTGATTGGCTTGGTTCTGTCCCGGCCCTCCTTCATCTCAAACGTAACGTCATAGGCCATGGCATTGACAAGCCATGGCTGCCCCCGGGTCAAATGCCAGAAAGACGCTATAGCACCTGCTGTAAACACTTGGCCGGTCTCCATGGTGTGCTGGTTGAGCAGGGAAGTTACCTCTTCCTGGTTAAAATCACCCATGCGAAGGGATTTTGCCTTGATATTGAAAGCACTGCCCCCTGTTATTATCTCTTTGCTGCGGCTTGAGTGAATTCTATAGTCCCTTACATCCCGCACACCGCATAAAACAATGGAAGAGGGAAACTGCTCGGGCCGTTCGGGATAGCCGGATCGAATCTGGCGCAGAACAGAGATCAAGGTGTCCCCCACAAGGGCATCGATCTCATCGAGCACAAGGACCAAAGGTTTGGACAGTGACTGGCAAAAACGGCTCAAGGCAACGGTTAAAGCATCATGGGGACCGCACTCGGCTAATATGGTTTCCATATTTTCCCAGAAAAAATTCTCTTTAAGGTCATTGCCGGCCCGGGTGCTTAATGTGACAATAATGCTCTTAATACCCATGGCCACATCCTCCCTTGCCGTCTGGGCATTTTCAACGTTGCAGTAAAGCGCTGTGTAATTTTCTCCTGCATTGAGGTGGTTCACCAGTGCCCGCATGGAGGATGTTTTGCCGGTCTGCCTTGGCGCATGGAGGACAAAATACTTTTTCTGCAGCAGGAGTATCTCAATCTCCTCCAGGTCAAAGCGCTCCAGGGGCGGCAGGCAATAGTGGTCACACGGTTTTACAGGGCCGGCTGTATTGAAAAAGCGCTCCATAATGTTGTTCTCCCCTTTGGGCGTGGGTCTGAGGTTGGTCCACAGGCCATTGGATTTGGCTGATGGCTTTCATGGTTTGTTCTGGCCGGTTCATTGTCCTGGGTTTCTTGAACAATGGTCATGCCTGTCCTGTTTTTTTCCTGCCGGTTTTGCCCTTGAAGGGCGCTCTCCCCTTAACCGGCGCTTTTCCCTTGGGTTTTTGGAGGGGCTTGCGGGGCTGGTTCCTCTGGGAGACGATTTTTTTCAGTGAACGGTCTGCCCGTTTCTCGCTCGCCGGGTTGTCCGGCCGGAGGAGAACAAAATCGGGAACGGCACTCTCCTGGGTATACCCGCTGATCGTTTCCCTGGGTATTTTTTCGTTGAGCAGGGTTTCAACGGCCTTGAGCAGCTTTTGTTCATGAACGGTGACAAGGGAGAGGGCAACGCCCTCTGTCCCGGCCCGGCCGGTCCTGCCGATGCGGTGGATATAGTCCTCGGGAATCTCGGGCATGTCATAGTTGACCACACAGGGGAGGTGGTGGATGTCCAGTCCCCTTGCCGCCACGTCCGTTGCCACCAGGGTCTGGATCTCCCCGTTTTTAAAGGTTTTCAATGTACGGGTGCGAAGGGACTGGCTCTTGCTGCTGTGCAGGGGGGAAGCGTCAATCCCCTTGGCGGCAAGTTTGTCAACCAGCCTGTTGGCCCCGTGCCTGGTGCGGGTAAAAATCAGCATCTGTTTTCCCTGGTTCCGGGTGATCAGGTGGACAAGCAAGGCAAACTTGTCGGCCGGGTCCACCAGATGCACCTTCTGGTCCACCAGTTCCGCTGCGGCAATTTCCGGTGTCACTGAGATTTCTTTGGTTTTTTTCAGCAATCCACGGGCAAGGGTTCTGACCTGGGGAGTGTCGGTGGCGGAGAATAGAAGGGTTGTGCGCTGTTCGGGGAGGTGCGCCATGATGTCGGTGATCTCCCTGCTGAAACCCAGGTCCAGCATCCTGTCCGCCTCGTCAAAGACCAGGAACTCTGTTTGGGAGAGGTTTACTGCCCTCTGACCCAAAAGGTCCAGCAGCCGCCCCGGTGTGGCCACAAGGATGTCGATCCCCCGCCGCAAACGGGCTTTCTGGGGAACGATGGCCACCCCGCCGTGGACAACGGTGCAGCGAAGGCCCACCCGCCGGGCATAGACCTGGATGCTTTCTCCAACCTGCAGGGCCAGCTCCCGGGTGGGGGCCAAAACAAGGGCCCCGGGGTGGCGCTGTTTGTTCTTTTTCCGACTTAAAAGCTCCACCAGGGGCAGGGCAAAGGCATCGGTTTTTCCCGTTCCGGTCTGGGCCCGGGCAAAAAGATCCCTTTCGTCAAGAATCACCGGAATGGCCTGGACCTGGACGGGGGTAGGGGTGGTGTATCCCCTTTTTTCCACGGCTTTGAGCAGCTCCAACCCAAGGCCCAATTTCTCGAAGGACATATCAAACTCCTGACGTTTTTCATGATTTTTTGTTTTTTTACAAAGGGGCTATCCGGTTATTTTCCGGGCAAAGGCCACGGCTTTTTCCCGGATGCCGCTGTCCATGTTTTCCGGTGTGGTGCAGGACCCGATGTAAAGTTCTCCTGCGTTAACGGCCATGTGGGGCTTCTGGAGGCGGCCAAAGGCGGTGAACGTCGGTTCGGCGTTGTTTTCAAAGGGGCCGCCGCCGGTGGCCAGCATGGCCTGGCGCTGTCCCTTGACCAGGGAGGCGTGACCGGGCTGGTGGTAATTGACATAAAAACTGTATGTCCGGTCGATGATGGATTTCAACTGGGAGGTTACCCCCCAGAAATAGATGGGGGATGCAAATATCACCAGATCGGCCTGTACCATTTTTTCCAGTATTTCCGGTGCATCGTCCTTCTGGATGCACCCTGGAGCGTCAAGGGTCTCCTTGCACCTGGCGCAGGCGAGGCATCCGTTGACGGTTTTAGTGTTAAGATGGATCGCTTCAAATTCATGACCCTGGGATAGAAGTTCCTCCTCCACCCAGGAGAGGAGTTGTGCGGTGTTCCCTTTTTTTCTTGGACTTCCCTGCAGTGCAATGATGTTCATCTTTCTTCTCCTGATTTATGTTTTTGTCACCTCTTTTATCGAAACGGCAACTCTGTGTGCTTTCAACTTGGGTTGTTTTATTTGACAGGGAAATTATATTTCTTTAAGGTATTTGTCAAATGAATAGGGCCGGTGATCCAAATCCGGTGATCCAAATAAGGTCAGGTCTGAATATCTTTGGCCTGGAGGATGGGCTTGCTGTTTTGCGATTATCAACCTATAACTCGATGATCCAGTTTTTATAATATCCCCGCCCCCAACGGTTGGTCGGTCAGGAACAAGAACGTCGGAGGACTTTTTGCCCTACCATGCTAAAAATCAGCGACCTGCGGCCACTGGTCCTCAAACAGCTTGATTTTCTTAACGCCTGGCAGGGCAAAAAGCCTGATCTCCTTTGGTTCTCAATGTTCCTGACCGACCA
>DATFJZ010000304.1:0-7044 GCA_035268945.1 Desulfobacteraceae bacterium
CCAACGTCAGTAAAAGGAACTTTTAACGATTGAGTCTGCTGAAAAAGATTAAAACCGGAGCGGATCTGAAACAGCTCTCCAGGGATCAGCTGCCGCTGCTGGCAGAAGAGATCCGGGAGCGCATCATCTCTGTGGTTTCAAGAGACGGGGGGCATCTGGCCTCCAGCCTGGGGGCGGTGGAGCTGACCATTGCCGTCCACTACGTTTTCTCCCTGCCCCGGGACACCCTTGTGTGGGATGTGGGGCACCAGGCCTACGCCCACAAGCTTTTAACGGGAAGGGAGGAGAGTTTTGACACCCTGAGGACCTACAAGGGGCTCACCGGGTTCACCAAAATGAGCGAAAACCCCTGTGACGGTTTTACCGTGGGCCACAGCAGCACCTCCATCTCTGCCGGTCTTGGCATCTCCTCGGCCAAACATTTGAAAAAAGACCATTCCAAGGTGATCTCCATCATCGGCGACGGTTCGCTGACGGCGGGCCTGGCCTATGAGGGGCTCAACCAGGCAGGGGACTCGGACAGGGACCTCATCGTTATCCTCAACGACAATGACATGTCCATCTCCCCCAATGTGGGGGCCCTCTCCTCTTTTCTCAGCCGGAAACTCTCGGCAAAGTTTCTCCAGCGCATGAAAAAAGAGGTGGGCCAGTTCTTAAAATCCCTTCCCAGGATCGGGGATGATGTTTACAAGATCGCCAAGCGGTCCGAAGATTCATTCAAGGCCTTTATCACGCCGGGAATGCTGTTTGAGGCGTTCAACTTTGACTATTTCGGCCCCATCAACGGCCACCGTCTCAATCACCTCATCGATATCCTGGAAAACATCAAGAAACACGACGAGCCGGTCCTGCTCCACGTTACCACCCAGAAAGGGAGGGGATACGGCCCTGCTGAAAACAACCCGGTTTACTTTCACGGGGTGGGCTCCTTTGATGTGTCGTCGGGCAACAGTGTCAATAAAAAAAGCAGTATCCCCTCCTACACCGAGGTGTTCGGCAGCACCATGGTTGAACTGGCAGAAAAGGATCCATCCATCGTTGCCGTGACGGCCGCCATGCCCGAAGGAACCGGCCTGGTTGATTTTTCACAACGATTCCCCGACCGGTTCTTTGATGTGGGAATTGCCGAGCAGCACGCCGTGACCTTTGCCGCAGGCCTTGCCTCCCGGGGCATAAAGCCAGTGGTGGCCATCTATTCCACCTTCATGCAGCGGGCTTATGACCAGATTGTCCACGATGTCTGCCTGGAATCCCTCAACGTGGTGTTTGCCCTTGACCGGGGCGGCATTGTCGGTGAGGACGGCCCCACCCACCACGGTCTGTTTGACTTTGCCTTTTTCAGAAACATCCCCAACATGACGGTGATGGCGCCAAAGGATGAAAACGAGCTTGCCAGGATGCTGAAAACCGCCGTGGACCACGACGGTCCTGTGGCCCTGCGCTACCCCCGGGGCAAGGGGGAGGGAGTGGAACGTGCCAACGAAACAGAACCACTGCCCATGGGCAGAGGGGAGCTTCTGGTCCAGGGAGATGATCTTGTGATCATTGCCATTGGCAGCCGGGTTACCGAGGCGGTGAAGGCCGCCGAACAGCTTGAAAGCAGGGGCATCTCCGCCGGTGTTGTCAATGCCCGGTTTGTCAAGCCCCTGGACAGGGAGCTGATCCTTGAAACGGCGAAAAAAACCGGTGTTGTGATCACCGTGGAGGAGCATTTGCTGGACGGGGGGTTCGGCAGCGCCGTGCTGGAACTCCTCGGCGATGAAGGGAACTTTCCCTGCCGCACCCGGCGCATCGGCATCCGTGACTGTTTTGTGGAACACGGTGCCCCGGCGATCCTGCGCAGTGTCTATGGCGTTGATGCTGCGGCCATTGTCGCAGCCGCAGAGGAGATGGTCGGTGGTGAGCAAACAGGATAAAGTCAGGCTGGATCTTCTCGTGGTGGAAAAGGGGCTGGTGCCGACACGGAACCGGGCCAGCGCCGTGATCATGGCGGGCAAGGTGCTGGTGGACACTGTTCCCTGGGACAAGCCCGGGACGCTGATCCGCCGGGATGCCGCCGTCACCCTGAAAGGCGGGGACCTTCCCTTTGTCTCCCGGGGTGGGCTGAAGCTTGACGAGGCCCTGAAAACAGCTCCCCTGGATGTGGAGGGCCTTGTCTGCCTTGACATCGGTGCCTCCACCGGCGGCTTTACCGACTGTCTGCTCCAGAACGGGGCAGAGCGGGTTCATGCCGTGGATGTGGGGTACGGGCAGCTGGACTGGAAGCTGCGGCAGGATCCCCGGGTCAATGTGATCGAACGAACCAACATCCGGTACATGGCATATGATGCGGTCAACGAACCGGTGGATCTTGTTGTGATCGACACCTCGTTCATCTCCTTGAAACTTGTGATTCCTGCGGCGGAGAAGTTCATGAGGAACGGCACCAGGATTCTGGCCCTTATCAAGCCCCAGTTCGAGGCGGGCAGGGAACGCATCGGCAAGGGCGGTGTGGTAAAGGACCCGGAAGTCAGGCAGGAGATTGTCCGGGAGATACAGACTTTTTTTGAACAAAGGGGATATGGGACGGAGAGGATCGTTCCCTCACCGGTTCCAGGCCCCAAAGGCAACAGGGAGTTTATCATCTCTTTGATATACAACGCGTCCAACTTTCGTACATAAACGCTATTGCAGGGCTAAGGGCTGTTCCATAACTGATTATTTCCGACGGCCTTATCACCTCTGAAAGTTGCGTAACGGGTAAATGTAAATTACTGGAAAAGGAGCTGTGATGATTGAACAAGTGAAATCAATGAGAAATGTCGCTTTGGCTGGCCATGGGGGTGCGGGTAAAACTTCTCTGGCTGAAGCAATCCTCTATCAGGCTGGTGTTGTAAAACGGTTTGGAAAGGTGGAAGAAGGCAACACGGCCATGGATTTTCAGCCGGAAGAAGTGAGAAAGCAGCAGAGTGTCAGTACATCCTTCCACAAGTATCAATGGAAAAAGCAAGATGTTACCCTGATGGACACCCCCGGTGACCAGAATTTTTTCTCTTCGGCAAAAACCTGCCTTCCCGTTGCAGACAGCGTGATCCTGGTTGTTGACGGTGTGGACGGCCCCAGTGCCATGACCGAAGAAGCCGACGCCTGTGTTCTGGAAAGCGGCCTTCCCTCCATTGTGTTCATCAACAAGCTGGACAGGGAACGGTCCGATTTCTACGCAGCCACGGAAAGCTGCGGTTCCTCCCTGAAAAAGAAAATTATCATCACCCATCTTCCCATTGGCGCAGAAGCTGATTTCAAGGGCGTTGTGGATCTTGTATCGGGAAGTGCCTGGCTGTTTGACGAAAACGGCAAGGCAACAAAGACAGACGTCCCCGGGGAGATGGCAGATGAGGTGGAAGCGGCAAAAGAGGCCTTTATCGAGAACATTGCCGAGCTAAACGACGACCTTCTCGAACGCTACCTCGAAGGCGAGTCCATCGCTGAAGAGGACCTTCGGGAGACTTTCAAGCAGGGTATCCTTGACGGCGAGTTCTCTCCGGTGCTGTGCGGGTCGGCCCTGAAGCTCACCGGCATTGACACACTGCTCAACTTCATCACCAACTACATGCCCTCCCCTGCAGAACGGGGATCGTGGACGGCAACGGACAAGGACGGTAACCCCGTGGAGATCGCCCCGGATCCGGAGGCCCCCTTTTCCGGCCTTGTCTTCAGCACCATTGTGGACCCTTACGCCGGCCGGCTCTCCCTTTTTCGGGTCATCTCCGGAAAGCTCGGCAAGGAGGGTAATTTCACCAATGTGAACAGAGACGCAAAAGAGCGGTTTACCCAGCTTCTCTCTATTGTGGGCAAAGAACAGAAACCCGTTGACACGGCCCTGCCCGGTGCCATCGTTGCCGTGGCAAAGCTCAAGGAAACCCACACAGGGGATACCATCGCCAATGACCAGGCGATCACCTTCAAAGCGCCTGAACCCATGCCCCCGGTGATCTCCTTTGCCGTTTCCGCCAAGAACAAGGGGGAAGAGGACAAGGTCCACGGTGCCCTGCGGAAAATCATGGAAGAGGACACCGGCCTTGCGCTGAAACGGGAGGAGGAAACCAGGGAGACCATCCTTTCCGGACGGGGGCTGGTGCACATCGAAACCATCATCGAAAAGATCAAGCGCAAATTCAAGGTGGAGATGGAACTGAGCACCCCCAAAATTCCCTACCGGGAAACCTTCAAGAAAAAAATCAGGGTCCAGGGCAAGCACAAAAAACAGTCCGGCGGCCACGGTCAGTTCGGCGACTGCTGGATCACCCTGGAACCCCAGCCCAGGGGACATGGATTCGAGTTTGCCGACAAGATTGTCGGGGGATCGATTCCCAAGACCTACATTCCAGCCGTGGAAAAGGGGGTGGTGGAAGCCGCCCGGAACGGCATTCTTGCCGGGTTTCCCTGTGTGGACTACAAGATCACCCTGGACGACGGCAGCTACCACTCGGTGGACTCCTCGGAGATGGCCTTCAAGATGGCCGGCTCCCTGGCCTTTAAAAAAGCGGCGGCCGATGCCGGGGCTGTCCTGCTGGAACCGGTGATGAAAATCTCCATCCTGGTTCCCGATGAATTCACCGGGGATATCATGGGTGACCTCAACGCCCGGCGGGGGCGGGTGCTTGGCATGGACTCCCTGGGAGACAAGCAGGTCATCAATGCCAATGTGCCCATGGCGGAGATCCTGCGGTACGCCCCGGATCTGCGCTCCATGACCGGCGGCAGGGGCACCTTTACCATGGAGTTTGACCATTACGAAGAGGTGCCTTCAGACCTCTCTCCCAAGGTGATCGAAAAGGTAAAGGCCGAACGGGCGGAGGCGTAACTTACGCGCCGCAAGTTTGACTGCAGCCTGTTGATTTATCAGGTTTCCATTTGATTGCTGCCGGGCCGGAACAACACCGTCTGTTCCGGCCCGGCTTTTTGGAATGTTCAGGCGGGTTGGTCGTTATCGTATTATGGCCTTAGGCTCGGGTGGTTCACTTGGTTATCAGATCGAGAACTTCTCTGTATTTTCGGGCTGAATGTTCAATCACCTCCCTGGGAAGATCTGGCCCCGGCGCTTTTTTGTCCCACCCCGATGCGTTCAGCCAGTCCCGTATGAACTGCTTGTCGTAGCTCTTCTGGGCTCCCCCCGGCGCATAGTCGGATTTGGGCCAGAACCTGGAAGAATCCGGGGTCAACACCTCGTCGATGAGAATAATCTCATCCTTGTACATCCCAAACTCAAATTTCGTGTCGGCAATGATGATTCCCTTTTCCAGGGCTTTTTCGGCCCCTTTGCGGTAGATGTCAAGGCTCAGGTTCTTGAGTTTTTCCGCCCGTTTCCTGCCGAGAAGTTTGACGGTTTCTTCAAAATCAACATTGATGTCATGGTCCCCCACCTCGGCCTTGGTTGAAGGGGTATAAAGGGGAGGATCAAGCCTGTCCGACTCCCTGAGGCCGTCGGGCAGTTCAATGCCGCACACCGTACCGTTCTCCAGGTAGGACTTCCACCCTGAGCCGGAAATATACCCCCTGACAATGCACTCCACGGGCAGGGGTTCTGCCTTTTTCACCAACAGGGTTCTGCCTTCAAGAATGTCGGCGTATTTTTGACACGGTTCGGGAAGATCCTCAACCCGGTGGGCCAGGACATGGTTGCCGATGAGGGGCTCCATCTCCTTGAACCAGAAAAGGGAAATCTGTGTTAAAACCCTTCCCTTGCCTGGAATGCCGTCTGGCAACACAACGTCAAAGGCCGAGAGCCTGTCCGTTGTCACCATCAAAAGGGAATCTCCCATATCGTAGATATCCCTCACCTTGCCCTTCTGGACAAGATTGAGATCCTTGAAATCTGTCTGTAAAACCGGTGTCTCCATTTTATCTCCTTAAATGGGTCTGTTCTTAAAATTAATGTACCTTTCCATGACCAACAAATATTACCATAAATCCATAAAATTTGGAATTGAAACTTGATTGTCAAAAAGTTCCGGGGTCTGGCCGGCCTGTTTATGATTGCACACAAATATAATGGGTCCCAAGAATAATCACAAAAATTAGGCCGTTGCTGGCTTCTCTTCTAAAGGGGAAAAAAGAATACCATAGGCATAGATGTTTTTTTTGGGGAAATTTCAGATAAGTATTGACAAGTTTTGCATAGTGGTGTAATCATTTGGACTCAAAGTAATTGATCGCCTGAAAAATGGCTGCCTGGCAGTGAACCATAATGATGCCAGATGAAAAAATAGAAAAACAGACCCCCAAAAGAGGAAACCAATGAAACAGTCAAATACCCTTTGGAAAGCGACCTATGATGCCGACACCCCTGAAGAGATGCTTCACGCCTACAGCGGCTGGGCCAGTGATTATGACCACGATACGGTCAAGGGCATGGGCTATGTCGGCCCGACCCTCTCGTTTGAACAGCTCGACACCTACCTGGATTCCAAAAACGCCAGGGTCCTTGACGCCGGCTGCGGCACCGGTCTCGTGGGAGAAATCATGAAGGATCAGGGATACTCCAGGGTGGATGCCATGGATCTGTCCAGGGAGATGCTTGCCGAGGCGAAAAACAAAAATGTGTACAACAATGTATTCAAGGCAGACATGAGCAGGAGACTCGACATCGATGATGACAGGTATGACGCAATCATCTGTGTGGGGACTTTTACCTACGCCCATGTGGGACCCGAGGCGTTCAAGGAGATGGTCAGGGTGACAAAACCCGACGGCCACATCGTCTTCACCATACGGGACGGTGCGTACCAGGAGTACAACTACAGGGAAACCATGGTGGAGCTGGAAGCGGACAAAACCTGGGAGCTCCTCGAAATGCGCCAGGAAGACTACCTTAAAAAAGAGAATGTCACAGCAAACTACTGTGCCTATAGAGTAAGGGGAGATCATTAAAATGCATAAAAAATCGGACAACAAGGTATTGAACAAGGTTTACACGGCAACCAACCACGAAGAACTCATGGATGCTTACAAGGACTGGGCCGTTGATTACGACAGGGACACGGTGGACAATTTCGGTTATGTGGC
>DATFJZ010000305.1:0-4329 GCA_035268945.1 Desulfobacteraceae bacterium
GCACAGGGTGGCACTGGCCGGATTGGTCCCGTGGGCCGTGTCTGGAATAATGATCTTGGAGCGCTGGCGCCCCTGTTTCTCATGATAGGCATGGATGGCCAGCATGCCGGCAAGCTCCCCGTGGGCGCCGGCCGCCGGCTGAAGGGTCACCGCCTCCATGCCGGTCAACTCGATGAGAGCCTGCTCCAGGTTGTACATCAGTTCCAGGGCCCCCTGGGAGAGGTCTTCTCCGGCCAGGGGATGGGCTCTGGCAAACCCCGGCCGGGCCGCCTGGACCTCGTTGGTCTTGGGGTTGTACTTCATGGTGCAGGATCCCAAAGGATACATACCCGAATCCAGACCGAAATTCCACTGGGACAGGCGGGTGTAATGCCTGACCACATCAAGCTCCCCGAGCTCGGGCAGCCCGGGGGCATCCCCTGTCAAGGAGTCATCCAGCAGGGACTGCTCGACATCCTGCTCCGGAATGGAGATGGCGCACCGCCCCCTGCGGCTCTTTTCCCACAAAAAAGGCTCCCTGAAGACCAGACCGGTTGTTCCGTATTGTGTTTCCATTATGTCACCTCCCTGACCATGGTTTCCATCGCCTGCCTGGAAAACACCTCGGTGGCGCAGAAGAGGTAGTGATCGGCAAGTTCAGGATAATAGGGTTCAAGGGCCAGCCCTGCCACCATGTTGTGGTTCTTTTTCAGTTCTTCCCGTTTTTTGGCAAACCCCTTGTCCGTCTTGACAACAAACTCGTTGAAAAACGGCCTGGAAAAGGGGATCTCAAACCCTGCCCGCTGGAATTCCTCTTTGAGAAAAACGGCCTTGTCGTGGTTGAGCTGGGCCAGCTGCCTCATGCCGGTTTTACCGGCAGCGGCGAGGAACATCCCCGCTGTCATGGCATTGAGACCGTTGTTGGAGCAGATGTTGGAGCCGGCCTTTTCCCTGCGGATATGCTGCTCCCGTGTGGAAAGGGTCAAGACAAAACCTCTCTCCCCGTTCTTGTCCCTGGTCTGCCCCACATACCTGCCCGGCAGATCCCGGATAAACTTTTTGCTGCCGGAGAGAATCCCCAGCCCCGGGCCGCCGAAGGACTGGGAGATGCCAAGGCTCTGGCCCTCCCCCGCCACGATGTCCGCCCCGCACTGGCCGGGGTTTTTCAGCAGACCATAGGCCAGGGACTCGGTAAACGAGGTGATGAACAACGCTTTTTGGGCCTCGGTCAATTGTTTCACCCGGGGCAGATCTTCGATACACCCGAAAAAATTGGGGGACTGCAGGGCAACAGCCGCCACGTCGTCCATGGATTCAAGGGAAGAAAGATCGGTGGTACCGTCAGCATTGCAGGGCAGCTCAACGATCTCACACCCGGCAGGGGTCAGATAGGTCTTGACGATCTGCCGGTGATGGGGGTGAATCAGGGATGATACGGCCACCTTGTTGAGTTTTTTCTTCTTCTTGAGGCCGATGAGCAACGCTTCGGCAAGGGCCGTGCCGCAGTCGTAATGGGATGCCGTGGCAACTTGAGTACCGAGGAGCTCGGTGATCATGGTCTGGAATTCGTAGATGCCCTGGAGGGTCCCCTGGCTGATTTCCGGCTGATACGGGGTGTAGGCCGTGGCAAATTCAGACCGGGAAACCACATAGGGAATAAAGGCAGGAATGTGGTGGGGGTAACTGCCTGCCCCGATAAAGATCTTCTGCTCCGGAAATGCCGCATTTTGTGAGGCCAGACGATCCATGCGGGCATCGAGCTCCCATTCGGTGACGGGGTCGGGCAGGTCAAGCTCTCCTTTCATGCGGCAGGCTTCGGGGATGCTTTCAAAAAGATCGTCCAGGGATGCGTGCCCGGTCTTGGCCAGCATCTCCGTGATATCTTCTTGGGTGTGGGGAAGATAACGCATGGCAATCATCCTTTCAGCATGTCTGTATATGCTGCTTTGTCCATAAGGTTGTCAAGTTCAGACAGATCCGAGGCCTTTACCTTTACGATCCATCCTTCTTCGTAGGGCGAACTGTTCACACTCTCCGGCGCATCCTCAAGGGCTTCGTTCACCTGGATAACCTCTCCTGAAACAGGCATCAACATGTCGGAAACCGCCTTGACCGACTCCACCGTGCCGAACTCGTCCCCTTTTTCAAAGGTGTCCCCCACTTCGGGCACCTCCACAAAAACGATTTCTCCCAGCTGATCCTGGGCATAGTCATTGATACCGATGGTGACGGTTTCACCCTCTGCCTTTGCCCATTCGTGGTCCTCGGAGTACTTAAGGCCTTCGGGCAGATTAAGCTCGCTGATCTCTTTCATAAACAGCCTCCTTTTGTGTCAAATCATAACTTCGGTAATATCCGTTGTTCCGTGGACCAACGGGTCAGTCTTGTTTTAGTGTACATGTCACCGAAAATTGTCGATTTTTTTCCTTGCCGTCCGGTGGGGCCTGACATCGTCAACAATGGTGACGGTTATTTTACGCTTTTTCTCTTGTAAAGTAAGCCTCTCCCCCGGGGCGAGTTTTCGGTTCACCAGAACAAAACCGCAGCTGATTCCCTTTGGTTTGAACCCTTCCGGAAGATCCGGGGAGGCTATGCTCAGAATTCTCTTGTTGTGCCACCCGATGGCCATGTCCGTGGCGCAGGTCAAAACGGTTCCAATGGTGTTTCCCTGGACGTCCAGCACCTCGGTCTCCGATCCTGTACCGATCTTCCTTAAATTATCGCCGGCAAAGGCGTGGGTAAACCCCGTCCCCGGATCGCTCATGGCTTTTTCAAGGGCCTCTTTTCCAACAAAGTCCTTGGTAAAGCCGTCTCGATTGCTGTTCAGGGCAAGGGCAAAGGGCCAGGGGTGGTTGACAAAGGGCCAGGCCCCGATGTCCTGGTGGGAGAGGGGCAGCACAGCTCCGGCCCGGAGGGAATCCCTGGCGCCAAGGCCGCAGGGGATCACATTGAAGGCCCTGCCCGCCTCGAGGATCATGTTCCACAGCTTGACAGCGTGGCTGGCCTGAACAAAGAGTTCAAACCCGAACTCGCCGGTGTATCCGGATCTGGACAGCAGCAGCGGGGTTTTGTCCGTAAGCATCACAGCAGAAGCCCCCGGAGCCTTTCCATCATAATGACCCTTAAAGGAAAAATAGGGCATGGTCTCAAACACACCATGGGGATTTTCAATGATGCCTGCCAGGATACGTGCGGCATTTTTCCCCTGGACATCGATCTTTGCAAGCCTTTCCGACAAATCCTCAATGGCAACAGCACCACCGCCTTTGCGGTGTTCAAGGTGGTCTGCCACTGCCTTTCCCATGCCGGCGTTGACACACACCATGAAGGTTGTCCGGTTAAACCGGTAAACAATGGCATCATCAACCACATGGCCGTTGTCATCCAGGATGGCCCCGTAAACGCACCGGCCATCCTTTAACGGGGCAAGATCCCTGGTGTGGCAGTACTGAAGCAGATCAAGGGCCTCCTCTCCCTCTGCTGTAACACATGCCATATGGCTGGTGTCGAAGATACCGGCCGACTCAATCACGGCCAGGTGCTCCTGCTTGACACCGGTTTCGTACCACAGGGGCATGTCAAAACCGCCGAAATCAGCCATATTGGCTCCATTTTCCCGGTGCCAGCTGTTCAGAGGCGTTTTTTTGCTTTTTTCATCCATGGTTGGCACTCCTGTCATTGTAATTTATTGTTTCCATGATTTGAGAGGAATCAGGATCAAACCCAAAACCGTCATAGAACATAGGGAACCATCAGATTGTAGGATTTATAAACCACAAAGGTTTCCACATTGTGGATGCCTTGAATTTTCGGTATTTCATCGGTGTAAAACTCCAGGAGACCGAATGTCTCGTTAAAAAGCACCTGTACAATCAGATCATACCGTCCCGTGACAACACTTGCCGAAACAACCCCTTTGAGTTTTGAGATCTCTTGTCCCTTTGGCACAAGGTTCATTGCAGAGAGATTTATTCCTATGATAACCATCCGGTGCCCGGGAAGGGAGGAGGGATCAACAAGACCGGATATTTCCAGGAGACCCTCTTCTGTCATCTTGTTCACCCTGGACCGGACGGTGTTTTCGGTAATATCCAGCTTGTCGGCGATAAGCTGAAAGGATTTTTTCCCCTGCTTGAGCTCCCTGATAATACCAATATTTACATCGTCAATTTTCATAAAACCTCATTTATTATCAATAAAATTTGAAATATTCTCAAATTCAATGTTTATATTTACTATAAATTATAATTTTCGAATAGTCAATGGTGTTTTAGGAGTCCCGGAATATTCATTTTGGCTTGCCGCAACATAAAACTTTCATTTCGCACCCTGTTCAGAATGTATGCAAAA
>DATFJZ010000306.1:0-2828 GCA_035268945.1 Desulfobacteraceae bacterium
CACAATCCTTTTTTTGACCGCATCTTCCCCAAACAGGACCATCTCAACCCCCGGAACAGCAATTTAATCAGGCCGACGGAACATCAAGATCCAAAATCCGGCCTTTCTTCTTCGTTGCACAACGGGCAGATCTTTTACCCGAATCCAAACACCATCCCACCCTGATATACCAGAAATGAGGCACACCATGCAATAGCGGTTGTATAAAAAAGGTTAAAACATGCCCAGGCCCGGGATGTCTCTTTCCAGATGGTCATTACCGTGGCAATGCACGGCACATAGAGCAGCACAAACACCATCATGGAAAGGGCTGACAGGGAGGTCATGCCGGAACGTTTCAAGGCCCCTTTCAAGGCCTGGGAGGTTTCCTGGCCTACTCCGTACAACACCCCCATGGTACTGACCACCACCTCCTTGGCAACAAGCCCCGTCAGCAGGGCCACCCCGGAACGCCAGTCGATGCCCACAGGGGCAAGAAGGGGTTCGATGACCTTGCCGATCCTGCCGATATAGGACTTGGACACCCTCTCCTGTTCTTTCTGTTTTTCAAGTCTCTGGATCCGTGTCTGGAGCTCTTTTTCTCCATCCGAAGAGAGAACAAAAGCATGCTGATCTCTGACTTTCTTTATCTCTTTTGCGTAATCCCTGGAAAAGTCAACATCCCGGGGAAATGTGGAGAGCGCCCATATGACAATGGAACCGACAAAAATAACCCCTCCCATCTTCCTTAAAAACATCTTGCTGCGCTCCCACATATGGATAACAAGGCTCTTGAGCATGGGCACCCGGTAGGGGGGGAGCTCCATGACAAAGGGGGCGTCTTCGCCCTTCAGAAGGGTTGACCGAAGCAGCCTGCCGGTGAACACAGCAATGATAACGCCGGTGAAATAGAGCCCGAAGATCACCGTTCCGGCCCGGTTTCCAAAAAAGGTGCCTGCCAGGATAATGTAAACAGGAAGCCTTGCCGAGCAGGACATAAAAGGGGTTATCAGTATGGTAAGTATCCTGTCCGTCCTGTTTTCAAGGGTTCTTGTGGCCATGATGGCCGGCACGCTGCACCCGAACCCCATGAGCATGGGAATAAAGGATTTACCGTGGAGCCCCACGCTGTGCATGACCCGGTCCATGAGAAAAGCAGCCCGTGCCATGTATCCGGTATCTTCAAACAGGGCGATACAGAAAAATAGGATCAGAATATTGGGAAGGAACACCACCACACTGCCGATGCCGGTGACAACACCGTCCAGCAGAAGGTCCTTGACAGCCGAAGGAGGGATAATTGAATCGAGAAAACCGGACAGCAGGGAGACCCCACCTTCGATCCATTCCATGGGATAGGACCCCAGGGAGAAGGTGAGCTGGAACATCAGCCAGATGAAAAAGAGGAAAACCGGAAAACCGAGGAACCTGTTTGTCAGCACAAGATCAATGCGCCGTGAAATATCCGCCCGCTTTCTGGCAGTAACCGAAACCGCCTCTTTTACGATCCCTGCAATGAAACCGTATCGGCTGTCGGTGAGCACGATTTCGGGATCATCCTGGAACAGATCTTCAATGCGCCAACGGTATTTTTCCGCCAGAAGGAGCAGCTCCTCCCCCTGTCCGGTACCGGTTTGTGCCACACGGGCCTTGACATCCGTGTCATCTTCCAGAAGCTTAATCGCTGTCCAGCGAACAGGGCACTCTCCCAGGTCAAGGGAGCTTGTCTGGATCTTCTCTTGAAGCCCTGCAATGAACCCTTCAATTTCCCTGTTATAGGTAACCTTTCTGCCCCTTTTACCCCCCCGGGACAATTGAGCCTCCTTGATGGCCGTTTCAACAAGGAGGTCCGTCCCCATGTTTTTATTGCCAACGGTGAAGATGACAGGCAGGTCAAGGAGCTGTGACAATTTTGTCTCATCAATTTTGATTCCCCGGGATTTTGCCAGGTCCGCCATGTTCAGGGCAAAGACCACGGGACAGTCCAGTTCCATGATCTGCATGGCAAGGTAGAGACTCCGCTCCAGGTTGGCCGCATCAATAATAGAAACCACCACATCGGGTTTTTCGTACAGGATAAAGTCCCTGGCCGCGATCTCTTCAATGGAAAAGGGGGTAAGGCTGTAGGTGCCTGGAAGATCGACAATTTTCAGGTTGTACTCCCCTGTTTTCAAAACCCCTTCTTTCTTTTCCACGGTGACACCTGGCCAGTTGCCCACCTTCTGGCGGGCTCCGGTGAGGTTGTTGAACATGGTGGTTTTACCGGAATTGGGATTGCCTGCCAGGGCCATTGTGAAATGTTTCATCATTTGACATCTTCCATGGTGATATGGGAAGCCTCCTCCACCCGCAATGACACGTGGTACCCCTTGAGGATCAGTTCAATGGGGTCTTTTAACGGTGCGTATTTCTCAATAAACACCTTTGTCCCCCTGTTCAGGCCCATTTCAAGTAGCCGTCTTCGCAGAAAACTCCTGCCACCCACCCGGACAATAATCCCTTCCTGCCCCTGTTTCATTTCACTGAGGAGCCTTTTTTTTCCGGCAGACTTCCGATCTTCTCCGGCCGGTAAAAACGCCTGGTCCACAGGGCTTACCATGATCTTCTCTGCCAGGCCCTGGCCGATGACAAACCGCTGGTCCCCCAGGGCAATCACCATCTGACCCCCTGCCTGGACAGATACCACTTCAATGACATCCCCTGTCCTAAGCCCCATGGATGACAGCCGCATGGCGGCCTTCCTGCCGCCCCCGAGCTCTCTTATCCGGATGGTTTCCCCTGTCTTTGCCGTGGCAAGGGACATGAGAAGCTCACGCTTCTCCTGGCACCGGGAACAGAGGCCGTAAATC
>DATFJZ010000307.1:0-8519 GCA_035268945.1 Desulfobacteraceae bacterium
TAAAAAAAGGGATTTTACCTGGAAACCCCACAATTACAAGGAGAAGTTCTACGGTCCCACCCTGTTCCGGCACGCCCTTGTGAAATCCCGCAATGTGGTGACGGTGAAAATTCTCCAGGACATCGGCATCGATTATATCATCGATTACGTCAGAAAGCTTGGCATTACCTCCCCCATCAACCGGGATCTCTCCATTGCCCTGGGATCGTCGGGTCACTCCCTCCTGGAGATTGTCCAGGGCTATTCTGTATTTTCCAACCTCGGCTACCGGGTTGAGCCGGTGTTCATCACAAAGATCGTCGACAGGGACGGCAATGTGCTGGAACGAACCGAGCTGAACAGGAAAAAGGTCATTGACATGAGCACGGCCTATATCATGACCAATATCCTGGAAAGCGTTGTCAAGTCGGGAACCGGTTGGCGGATCAGGGCGCTGAAGCGGCCCGTGGCGGGTAAGACCGGAACCACCAACAACCTCTTTGATGCCTGGTTTCTCGGTTATACGCCCCGGTATATCACCGGTGTCTGGGTGGGGTTTGACAGTGAAAGTCCCCTGGGAAAGGGCGAGACAGGTTCCAGGGCGGCGAGTCCCATCTGGCTTGACTACATGAAAAGAACCCTCGAGGGCCGGCCGGTAAGGACCTTTAATGTTCCCGAAGGCGTGGTGTTTGCCAAGGTTGACGCCGAGACCGGGCTGCTGCCCGTCGATTCGTCTGAAAAGGTGATCCTGGAGTGCTTCAAGGAGGGAACCGTGCCGGATCGCCACACACCGGAACCCGATGCGGCCCCCGAGTCGGAACAGCTGTTCAAGTCAGGTGTATAGGATCGGTTGCCGGGAACCCCCTTCAGGGTGGGGATTCTGTTTAAGCCGAAAAGCTGTCGACCGCTGGAGACGTTCCATGGCCCTAACTTGTGATGGTGATCTGTTCAGGGGCAAGCCGGTGATCGGTTTTGATGTGAAGCTGAAGGCCGGGGTAGATCCGTTTTATGGTTTTTACATTGCGGTTTTTGTCCCCGCGAAGCCTTGACAGGGAGACCGGGTTGACCCATATGGTGACGGGGTTACCGGTCAGGCTGGAAGCCCGCTTTGCCAGGAGATCCAGGGTTTTGTCCAGGAAGATTTCGGAAAAGACCAGGTGGCCAAAAGCCGGATGCCAGGGGCCTGCCACAATTGCCTCCTCTCCTTCCAGCACCTCTGAGGCCTGGAGTCCCATGCGTATTACGGGGATCTTTCTATCGGCGAAAATCAGGAACAATTCCTTGACCCGGGTGACGCAGTCTTCAAGGGAGAGGGGGGTGTAGCTCCCCTCTGCAAACCATTTGTGAACCAGGCTCCTGTTGAGTATGGTCAAGGGGTAGATGCGGACAAAGTCGGGCATGAGAGCAGCTGCCGCTGCTGCACTGTCAAGGGCTGTGGTGCGGCTCTCCCCGGGCAGCCCTGTCATCAGCTGAATCCCTGTTTTATACCGGTACTGCTTTAAAAGCCCTGCGGCCTCGCTGGTGCAAAGGGCGGTGTGGCCCCGTTTTGAACGGGCAAGCACCCGGTCATCCATGGACTGTGCCCCAAGTTCTATGGTTTCAACGGAATACGGCGCTAAAAGATCGAGGGTTTCCTCTGTGATGGTATCAGGGCGTGTGGAAAAGCGCATGGAATCGATGAGCCCCTGGTCAACCAGTCTCTGCCCGGACGCCAGCAATGATTGGACCTGTTTTTTTTCAAGTCCCAGGAAGGTGCCGCCGAAAAAGGCCAGCTGAACCTTTTTTCGCTTTCCCCGGAAACCCAGGTATTTTTCCGCCTGGTCGGCGATTTTTTTCTGGTCCGGCAGGGGGTGTTTTTCATTGGTAATCAGAGTCTGATTGCAGAAGGCGCACTGGTGGGGGCAGCCTCTGTGGGGGATGAATACCGGAATGACAAGGGGTCGTTGTTCTGGACTGGTGGAGGTGTTGCAGAACCCGGTATTTTTATGACAGGTCTGTGGCTTCGATTCCATCACACCGGTCTGTTTTTCAAGGCATCCAGGGCCTTTTTCGCAGCATTCTGTTCTGCTGCTTTTTTGTTTTTCCCTGATCCCGATGTAGAGATGTTGCCGACAGTTACCAGGATTTCAAAGATCTTGGCGTGGTCTGGTCCGCTCTCTTTGGTGATGGTGTAACTGGGAGCTTCATGACCTGCCTCCTGGACATGTTCCTGGAGGCTGCTTTTGTAGTCCTCAGCCTTTGATCCCTGGAATACAGAAGTGATTCGTTCGTGGAAGTGGGTGTTGATAAGATCATAGGTGGTTTTAAAATCGCTGTCCAGGTAGACAGCCGCCATCAGCGCTTCAAATGTGTCGGCAAGGATGGAGTCCTTTTCATGGCCCCTGGTGAGCCGTTCTCCCCTGCCAAGTAAAACAAACCGGCCAAGGTCGATATTTTTTGCCATGGCGACAAGTCCCGCCTCGCTGACCAGGCTGGCCCGGAGTTTTGACAGGTCCCCTTCGTTGATTTCGGGGTAGGCTTCCATGAGCATCTCACCGATGCACAGGCCGAGCACGGCATCCCCGAGAAACTCCAGGCGCTGGTTATCGTGCATGTCCTCTTCCGGGTGCTCATTGGCAAAGGAACTGTGGCACAGGGCTGTTGTGAGCAGGGAACTGTCCTTGAAGTGATATCCGATGTTTTCTTCCAGTCTTCCGGTGGCGGGGGAGTGGGATCTCCGGGTTTCAAGGGCCAGGAGCAACCGGGTGAAAAGGGCCGAGTCAACGGCAAGGTTGCCTGTCCCGGTGCCGATTTCTGTTCCCTGCTTCAGGGTCCCGTGGTAATCCGATCCCCCTGTGGCAAGGATACCTTTCTTTTCGGCAAGGTCAGCCAGGAAAGCCGTTTGATCCCGGGAATGGTCTGTGTAGTAGACTTCGATTCCTTCCAGCCCCATGGCCACAAGCTGGTCAACGAGTTGTGTCATGGCTTCTCTGCTGTTGGGGGTGATGAGCCCGGGATGGGCAAGCACGGGAATTCCCCCGGCCGCGGTGATCAGTTCAATGGCCTCCCTGCAGGAGAGTCTGAATTTGTCCACATAGGCAGGTTTTCCGGCTTTAAGGTACCGGTCAAAGGCCTCTTCAAAGGAGCCAACAAAGCCTTTTTTTACCATGGCAGCGGCAATATGGGGCCTGCCGATCTGTCCCTGGCCGCACATCTGCTCGACATCTTCCAGGCGGATGCTGCAGCCAAGGGTGTTGAGTTTTTCGATGATGCGGGGGGTTCGGCCGGCCCTTGCCTGTTTCAGCCGGGTCAGGGTGGTGTTGAGGGTTTTGTCATGCAGGCTGAACCCATATCCCAGAATATGAAAACTGCCGCTGCCTTCAAACCCCTGTAGGGGAAGGGCACTGATTTCAATCCCGGTGAGGAATGCCAGGGACGGAGGAACCCCTTTTTCAATGACCTGCTTTACGCCGTCAATGGTGTCATGGTCTGTTATGGCAATGGCATCGAGTTTTGGTGTGGCCATTGCCTTTTCAATGATTTCAAGGGGGGTTGATGAGCCGTCCGACGCAGTCGAGTGTATGTGAAGATCGATCACCGCAACAGTCCCTTTGTGTTAAATGCCAAGGGCCTTTTCCATGACTTCTTCCCTGGTTTTGCATTCGATGCACTGGGTGGTTACGGGTCGTGCCTTGAGCCGGGCTGTTGAGATGTCTTCTCCGCACAGTTCGCAGATACCAAAGGTCTCGTCTTCGATGCGGTTCAGGGCTTTTTTGATCTTTTTTATCAATTTGTGTTCTCTGTCTCTGATTCTAAGCTCAAAATTACGGTTGGATTCATGGGAAGCTCTGTCTGTGGGGTCTGCAAAGTTGTCTTTTTGAGCTGTCATGCCCGTGACGGTATCATCGGCGTGGGAAAGCAGGTTGTTGAGTCTCTCAGTCAAAAGGTCTTTAAAAAATTTTAACTCTTTGTCATTCATCTCTCTTATTCCTTTCCTTAAAGTTGCCTCTAATCAGATCGCCAGATTGAAGTGGGGTAGTATACCGCAGAATCCGTGGCGATGTAAAGAATAAAATTTATGGAAATCCTGGCTGATAAATAAATAACAATACCCTGGAACCCTTGAAGTTCCCCCGGCCGGTGTTATGATCAAGGCCGGCATTGATCATCAAAGGACGATTACTCATTGTTGTTGTCCAGGTTGAACAGGTGGCGTGCCGCGCTGATGTAAAACGAGTCTTTTCGGTGTTCTCCGCTGTTCTTGAGGAAGAGGATGGGGTCGTGCATGATTTTGCTGGTGATGGCCCGGTTCATTCGCCTGATGGCATCGCTCTCTTCCTTGGAAAGGGAGTGGAGACTGGCCAGGGTTTTTTCCGTTTCCCCTTCGATGATGGCATCAATTTTATCTTTGATGGCAACAATGGTGGGAACCACCTTGAGGTCCTCCAGCCACTGGTGAAATTTGATCACGGCCTCCTCCACGAGCCTCTCCCCCTTGAGGGCCTCTTTTTTCCGCTCATGGAGGTTGTCATTAACCACCTCCTGCAGATCATCGATGTCGTAGAGGTAGCAATTGGCTATTTTGTTGATTGCCGGATCGATGTCCCTTGGAACGGCAATGTCAATGAAAAACAGGGGTCTGTTTTTTCTGGCTCGCATGGCTTTTTTAACCTTTTCCGCGGTGATGACATGGTCCAGGGCCCCGGTGGAGCTGATGATAATGTCCACCCGCTCAATGCAATCCTCCCTCTCTTCAAAGGAGACGGCTTCACCGTTGAATTTTTCCGCCAGCAGAACAGCGTTTTTAAAGGTCCTGTTGGCAACGGCGATCTTTCTCACCCCGTGGGAAATGAGATGCTCCACTGCGATTTCTGCCATCTCGCCGGCACCGAGGAGCATGACTTTTTTGGTTTCCATGCGGGTGAAGATTTTGCTGGCCAGCTCGATGGCTGCGTAGCTTATGGAGACGGCATTGTCGCCGATGCCGGTCTCCCGCCTCACTTTTTTGGCGATACTGAAGGATTTGTGCAGCAGCCTGTTGAGAATAACGCTGGATGCGTTGCAGGTCGTTGCCGTGCGGTACGCCTCCTTGACCTGGCCGAGGATCTGGGGCTCCCCAACGATCATCGAGTCAAGGCTTGAGGTGACCCGGAAGAGGTGTTTGACAGCCTCGTCGCCCCTGTAGGTGTAGAGGGCTTCGTTAAACCGGGAGAGGGGAATTTTCTTGTATGCAGAGAGAAACTCTTTGGCCTCTGCCGGTGCGTGATCCAGGGCCGGTACCAGGAGAAGCTCTGTTCGGTTGCAGGTGGAGACAAGGAGGACCTCGTCGATGGCATCGTTTCGTTTCAGTTCTTCAAGGGTGAAAATAACCTCTTCCCTGGTAAAGGAGAGGGCTTCCCGCAGCTCCACCGGAGCTGTTTTATGGTTGATTCCCATCAAGACTATTTCTGACATGGTGTTCCCATTAATTTGTAAATCCCTGGTGGTGTCCGCCAATGAAAAGGTTCACTCCGAGGAAGGTGAACAGCAGAACGGCAAACCCGATAATGGTGAAAACGGCGGAACGTCTGCCCCGCCACCCGCTGGTCAGCCGGCCGTGGAGCAGGGCGGCGTAGATGAGCCATGTGACGGCGGACCAGATCTCCTTGGGATCCCAGCTCCAGAAGGTCCCCCACACCGATTTTGCATAGACAAGACCTGTGATCAGCCCAAAGGTCAGCAGGGTAAATCCGGTGACGATGCAGGAGTAGCTGGTGCTGTCCAGGAGATCCAGGGAGGGAAGCCGTTTGTAGAAAAAACCCCTTTTCTTGCTCTTGATGGCCCGCTCCTGGAGCAGATAGAGTATCCCGGCGCCGCAGGCAATGGCCAGGGCCGCCTCCCCGGCAAAGATCAAAAGTACATGGGAGACAAGCCAGAACCCTTGCAATGCCGGGCCATGGGCCGGCAGGCTTTTGGGAACCACAAGGGCCGCTGTCATGACCAGGACAATCAGTGGAGCGATGACAATGCCGAGAATTTTCAGGTTGAATCGTATTCGAAGCAGTATGAACACCGTTGCCAGGGCAAATGCCGCAATGGAGAGGTTCTGGTGGAGGTTGTGCACCGGCAGGGTGCCCATATGAACGCTTTCCATGCAGAGGGTGGCAAGGTGGAGCAGGGCTCCGGCGCAGATCATGAGAAACGCCGTTTTGTGCATTTTTTCCCTCTGCTGGAAAAGATAGGCAATATACCCCGCCATGCCGGCCAGGTAGGCCATGCCTGCAAGGATAAAGAAAAAATTTGAAATGGTGGTGCCTGTCATTCATTGCCCCCCTGGATGAAATCATTGTATGAGTAGCCGGTGCCAAGGACACTGGCAAGAAGTGTATCGATGTCTGCCATTTTTTTTTGCCGGATCATCTGCAGCAGCCCTTTTTCGATGAAGGTTTCAAATATGGTTTTATGGGCTTCCGGGTCGTGTTGTTCCGCCAGAAGCTTTTTTCTGATTTTTCCCATTAAAAAAAGAAAGTCAGCATACTCCTCTCCAAACTCGTTTTCCAGCTCTTTTTTAACTCTTTTGGCAAAGGCCGGGCTGTTGCCTGATGTGGACACGGTGATCACAAGATCCCCTCTTCTGACAACAGCCGGAAGGATGAAATTGCACGCTTCCGGAAAATCGGCAATATTGCACAGCATGTTTTTTTCCGTTGCATCCTGCCATATCTGCCGGTTGAGCTCTCGATGGTTGGTGGCACCGAAAACGAGCATCATGCCGTTCAGGTCGGTTGTGTCATAGGCTCTCCGGACAAGGGTGATATTTTCCCTGTCTTCCAGAGAACCGGTGATTTCCGGGCTGACAATGGTCACCCGGGCACCGCATTGTGCAAGGGAGAGGGCCTTTCGTGTTCCGACCCTTCCCCCGCCCACAACCAGGCAGTTTTTCCCCTTGATGTCAAGGCATACGGGATAATAGATAATGCTCATGATGTGACATTTCCCCTTGTTTACATAAATTTTATATTATATGTAAAACAGGTGATTTTATCAACAGCAATTCTTATTATCCATATGGAAACCCGACCCTGTCCCACTGGGAAGGTCTGTTTTTTTAGTCAGCTACCCAAGCCTAAAGAGCTTGGGCTTGTAAAAGCCCCATGCTGACCAGCTTAAGTACCCACAGAACCGTGGGTACTACGTTAGATCAGAAATAGGTACTCCAGAGTGCTTGCCAGCTCTGGACTCTACGGCAAACGATTAAACAGGTTTAAGGGGTTAACCCAGTGTCGTTTGCGTTAAACCTGATCGTAACATTAGCGAGGAACACATCACCCTATTCATAGGAGTAATATTTTGAAAGTTTTAGTGATAGACACCAACAAGAAACCATTAGATCCGGTGCATCCGGCAGAAGCCCGGATACTTCTGAAGCAGCAGAAGGCAGCTGTCTTCAGACGGTACCCATTCACCATCATATTGAAGGAGGCTGTTGAACCAGAGTTTGAACCTGAGCCACTCCGCATCAAAATAGACCCGGGGAGCAGAACAACCGGTATTGCTGTAGTTAAGGACTCAGGAGAAGTAGTGTTTGCCCTGGAGCTGACCCATAGGGGCCAGAGGATTAAGAAGCAGCTGGAATCCAGAAGGTCTCTGCGCCGGGGTAGAAGAGGACGTAAAACCAGATATAGAAAACCCCGGTTTGACAACAGAACCCGGTCTGACAAATGGTTACCACCATCTTTAAAGAGTCGGGTCCACAATATTGAAACCTGGGTAAGAAGACTGCAAAAATACTGTAACATACAGGCTGTGTCCATGGAGCTGGTTCGGTTTGATATGCAGCAGATGCAGAACCCGGAAGTATCCGGCGTACAGTACCAGCAGGGTGAGTTGGCCGGGTACGAGGTGCGGGAGTACCTGCTGGAAAAATGGAACAGAACCTGTGTCTACTGTGTAAAAACAGATGTTCCTCTGGAAATCGAGCACATTGTTCCCAGATCAAAGGGCGGTTCGAACCGGGTCAGCAATTTAACACTGGCCTGCACCAGGTGCAACCAGAAAAAGAACAACAAACCGATTGAGCAGTTTCTGCGTGCAAAACCAGAGCTGTTAAAACGCATTTTGTCAAAAGCCAGAGCACCTTTGCGGGATGCTGCGGCTGTAAATGCTACTCGGTGGGATCTGTACCACACTTTAACCAGAACCGGATTACCTGTTGAGGTGGGTTCAGGTGGTCGCACCAAGTTCAACCGGACGCAAAGAGGGCTGCCCAAAACCCATTGGCTGGATGCTGCCTGCGTTGAGCCAGCACACCAGACCAGATATTCCGGAAACATCAGCAGGTTTTAACCGTAGAGGCCATGGGCCACGGCAGCCGGCAGATGTGCAGACCAGACAAATACGGTTTTCCGAGAACCGGCTCCAAACCACGGAATAAAAAAGTTAAAGGGTTCCAGACGGGAGACATTGTAAAAGCAGTTGTAACAGCAGGCAAAAAAGCTGGTTGTTACGTAGGACGAGTGGCCGTCAGAGCCAGCGGTAGCTTCAATATCAAAACGGATACTGGAACAGTCCAGGGGATCGGA
>DATFJZ010000308.1:0-3296 GCA_035268945.1 Desulfobacteraceae bacterium
ACGATCTGGAAAAAATAACTCATCACACTCCTTTCATGTAAATATCCGGTCAGAGAATATGGATCACTGGGTCATAAGGAACCGGTCGGATATTTACCCTTTCATGGTATAAAATTGAATGGTTGTCTTTACCGTGGACGACTGCCCGTCCTGGTAGGAGAAGAGCGCCTCCACCTCCATGGTATCCCTGGTTTGATCGTAGAGCCCTTCATAGAGGTTCCGGTACTTCTCCTTGACAAATTTGCGCCTGATCTTGCCTGTCTTGGTCAGCTCCCCGTCATCCACATCCAGGAGCTTGTAAAGCAGGGCAAACCGCTTGATCTTGAAATGCTCTTGTTCAGCCCTTGCATTGACGGCGGCAATCTCGTCCATGATAAGGGCGGCAACCTCCTTTTTTGACGACAGGGCCATATAGGTGGTGTAGGACAATCCCCGGTCCTCGGCCCACTTGCCAACAACCACGGGATCGATATTGACCAGGCACCCGACAAAGTCCTCCTGGTCCCCGTAGATAACCGCCTCCTTGATATACGGGCTGAATTTGAGCTTGTTCTCCAGGAACATGGGGGAGAACATCTTGCCCTCTCTGTTGTGCATCACATCGGAAATCCGGTCGATGACAACCAGGTGCCCGTCGTCGTCGATGTACCCGGCATCGCCGGAGTGGAGCCACCCCCCCGCCAGAAGTTCCTCGGATTTTTCAGGAAGCTGGTAGTAACCCGGAGAGACCGATGCCGACTGGGAGAGGATCTCGCCGTCCTCGGCAATCTTGCACCGGGTGCCTGGCAGAGGCTTTCCCACGGTGTCCGGCCGGATATCCCCGTCCCGGTGCATGTAGGCAATGCCGGTGATCTCGGTCTGGCCGTAGATCTGCTTGAGGTTGACACCGATGGCCTGGAAAAAGGTGAACAGTTCCGGACCCAGGGCTGCTCCGCCGGTATAGGCCCTTCTCAGGCGAAGCAGTCCGATCTGGTTGATCAGGGGGCGGAACACCAGCTGCCTGCCCAGCCAGGATTTGATTCCAAGGCCCCAGGGCAGGGTCTTGCCCGCCATGGTATAGGCGGCGGCCTCTTCGCCGACCTTGATGAAATAGTTGTAAAACAGCTTGTTCAGCCAGTAGGACTGGTCAATCTTCAGCCAGATCTCCGAGCGGATGGTTTCATAGATCCGCGGGGCGCCGAACATGAAATGGGGCCCGATCTCTTTGAGATCTGCCATGGCCGTCTCCACGGACTCGGGAAAATTGATGGTGATCCCCGTGGCCATGGCAATGCCGAAGGAGTTCATCTGCTCGCCGATCCAGGCAAAGGGGAGGAAAGAGACATACTCGTCGGTCTGCTCCAGAGGATCGGCCTTGGTGATCTGAACGCCCATGTTGATATAGTTCAGATGGGTCATCATGGTGCCCTTGGGCAATCCCGTGGTTCCCGAGGTCAAACAGAGGTGGCAGACATCCCCGGGGCGGCCCCGGTCCACCAGGGATTCAAACAGGCCGGGATCACCGGCATCAAGATCGCTTCCCAGCCGGTAAAGATCTGTTATGCTGATGAACCAGTCATCTGCCATGTAGTCCCGCATGCCCCTGGGATCTTCAAAGATCACCTTCTTGACATCCGGCACCTGATCCCTGATTTCGATGATCTTGTCCACCTGTTCCTGGTTGTCGCAGAAAACAAATCCAACGTTAAGGGAGAGAATAATCTGGGCGATCTCCCGGGGCATGCTGGTCTGGTAGATACCGGCGGATACGGCGCCGATGCAGTGGGAGCCAATGACGGTGAACAGCAGCTCGGGGATGCTGTCGCTGATCACGGCAATGGTCTCTTTCTCCTGTAATCCCAGACGCTTCAGCCCCAGTGCGGTCTTTTTTACGTAATCGTAATAGTCGTTCCAGGTGTAGCTGTTCCAGATGCCGTAATCCTTTTCCCGCAGGGCGATGCTGTCGCCGGAATGGTGGACCCGCCACCGGAGCAGCTGGGGTATGGTGTAGGTCAAAAGATGGTCGTTGTCACTCATAATGGTTTACCCTTCTCCAATATACGCCTCGATGACTTTGGGGTTGGCGGCAATTTCTTCAGGGGTTCCAGAGCCGATGACCTGGCCGAAATCAAGGACATATACCCGGTCTGAGATGTCCATGACAACGCCGAGGTCGTGCTCCACCAGCACCACGGTGATGTTGCGTTCTTTCTGGATATCCATGACAAAACGGACGATATCCTCTTTTTCTTCGATGTTCATGCCGGCCATGGGTTCGTCCAGGAGCAGCAGTTCCGGGGAGAGGGTCAGGGCCCTTGCCACCTCGACCTTTTTCTGCACACCATAGCTTAAATTCCCCACAAGGCTCTTGCGATACGGCTCAAGTTCCATGAAATCGATGACATCCTCCACATATTCCCGGTTTTCCGCCTCCATCCTGGACGCTTTGCCGTAAAAAATGGCGGCCTGGAAAAAATTGTAGGCAAGGTTTTTGTGCCGGGCCAGGAGAAGGTTGTCCAGCACCGAGAGCCCGGAAAAGAGCTCAAGATTCTGAAATGCCCTGGATATGCCCATCTTGGACACTTGGTGGGGGGATGAACGGGTCAGTTCGTTTTCGTTGTAGAGAATTTTTCCTGCGGTGGGGTGGTAAAACCCGGAAATACAGTTGAGCATGCTGGTCTTACCGGCACCGTTGGGACCGATGATCGAGGTGATCAGCCCTGACTCAATTTGCATGTTAACATTTGAAAGGGCTTTCAAGCCGCCAAAGGCCAGGGTTACATCGAGAACAGATAAATATGCCATATAAAATCCAGTACTATTGTGCGGTTACAATGGCGTTTCCGCGAACGACAGAAACAGTTTGTGCGACAATCAAAAAAACATCCCAAAAGGAGAGCCAGTCAATACCTTAAACATATTTACTGAATAAACACTATTCAATAAAAAACCCTTAGTCAAGTTTTTTTTTACATTTTTTCGTTAAAGTGACTCTAAATCATGCGCCTGTTGTCGCAACGTCGAAGGCGGGCAAAAGGTCAGGCAGGATGGATGCGTGGATTATTCTTTGGAAGTTCCCTAGAACTCGATGATCCAGTTTTTTCTGAAATAACCGACCAACCGTTGGGGGTGGGGCTATTCTAAAAACTGGATCATCGAGTAAAAGGACTCTTTTAATCGCACCGGGGAAAGTAGACGGAAAAAAGGGTGCCTCCGGATTGGTGGCAGATGTCTGGAGAAGTGGCAAACCGGCACTCACCGATCTTCCCGGGGCATGAATAATCCAGGTTTTCGGCAAGAAAACGGCACTGCCGGGA
>DATFJZ010000309.1:0-2008 GCA_035268945.1 Desulfobacteraceae bacterium
GCCCACCACAAACAATGACATGGTAACATTCCGTCTCATTCTGGAAAGGATATTATAGCAACAAGCATGCCACGCCACGCTTAAAACCCATAAACACCTGCAACAACAGGAATTACAATCAACACCCCATGGTCAAAAGAATTTTGATCAAATCGTTGCCTGTATACTTTCTACCCGGTTATGGTAACCAGGTGGATAAAAAATAACCATTTTTTTCGATTATGCTGAACTCAGCATAATCAAGGACTGTACATAATTTAGTCCTTTGAAAAAACAACGCTTTTTCATTGCCGCTCCCTTCCGACATTTACCAAACGGTGGGCGGTCATGGTGACAGCCCTAAAAATCGAGGATTTCTATGATGAAAAGCAGACAATGGTTTTTGATTGCCGGGCTTTTTTTCGGTATCGCCTTTCTTCTTCTGCTGCTGGTTCGCCTGGATCTTTTCCCGCCGGCTAAAAACGACGGCAAGGCAGCGTCCACCATGAAAACCATGGGATCTGGGGAGTCGTGGATGGCTGTTTACCAGGACGATAAAAAGATCGGTTTCTCCCACGAAACGATAGCCGAAAACCCCTCGGGATACGCCGTTTCATCCAAAATCCTCATGCGCCTCAACACCATGGGCATGGTACAGACCCTCTCGGTCACCTCGACCTGCACCACCGCCAGGGACTTTTCCCTGGAGGCGTTTACCTTTCGCATCACCTCGGGCCGCTTTGATTTCACCATGAAGGGAAAAATCACAGACAACACCCTGCGCCTGACCCCCATGGAAACCAACGCCTCCCCGATGACCATGGCACTTGACAACCCCGTCTACCTGCCGTCAACCATGAACCACGCCCTGGCAGGGAGAATGCCGAACCCCACGGAAGAGCGCACCATCATGGTGTTTGACCCTTCGACCCTGGAACAGGCCCCTGTCTCGGTAACCATGGTGGCCCGGGAACCGGTGACTGTCATGGGCAGAAAGATCGAAACCAGGAAACTGGCCTTTTCCTTCAAGGGAACAACCCAGTACGCCTGGGTTAACGCCGACGGCGAGGTTGTCAGGGAAGAAGGTCTTCTGGGCATCACCCTGGTCAAAAGCGACAGGGAAACCGCCATGCAGGGCATCACCGCCGGGGCGGACCTGACCCAGAGAGCAGGGATCCGATCCAATGTCACCATCCCCGCACCGGAACGGCTCTCCACCCTGGAGGTGAAAATTTCCGGAGTCGATGTCACGCACCTTGACCTGGCCGGCGGCCGCCAGGCCTTTAAAAACGGTATTCTCACCATTACAAAGGAGATCCTGGACCGTAAAGCCCCGGCGGAAACCCTATCCACCGAGAGCAACAGAGCGACGGGACAGTCCGCCGCCTCTTCCGGAGCAGCACCCGGTGAAACCGGTATTGACCGGGCCTTTGTCACCCCCGGTCCCTTTGTTCAATCCGACCACCCCAGGATCATCGCCCTGGCCCGCACCATCGCATCCCCCGAGGATCCCCGGATCCGGACCATCGAAAAGATCCTCGCATGGATGAAAAACAATATCCGTAAAAGACCGGTCCTCTCCCTGCCCAGCGCCCTTGCCGCCCTGGAGAACAAAACGGGGGACTGCAACGAGCACGCCGTGCTCTTTGCCGCCCTGTGCCGGGCCCTCAAGATTCCCGCCGGCATCGAGACCGGGCTGGTCTACACAAGGGAAACCTTTTTTTACCACGCCTGGAACCGGGTCTACCTTAATGGCAGATGGGTCACCGTGGATGCCCTGTTCAACCAGATGCCAGCCGATGTCACCCACATCCGCTTCACCGCCGGTGCCGGAGGAATGGGGCTTGACCTGCTCGGGGTGATCGGCAGGCTCAAGCTGGAAGTGACAAACAGGAAGTTTTAACACGCCGCAGAACAAAACCAGGGGCAAACGGGGGCAACCCACCTTTCACCAGCACCCCGGCGGCATTGATCACCGGATGAATCGCAAAAATCACAACAAAACCGTGAAACGATTTGATTGACAAGC
>DATFJZ010000310.1:0-2309 GCA_035268945.1 Desulfobacteraceae bacterium
GTTTAATTTCATATTCAGAGTTGCCGGCGCCACGGCTTTGACCTTGACATCCCCGGGGAACCCGCTATTATAGCGGGATGAACCTTGCCATTGACAATCCTCTTTTTCACCCTTAAGACAAGGAGCTTCCATGAAACACCCCCGGTACCCCCATCTGTTCACTTCCCTGGATCTTGGCACAACCACCCTGAAAAACCGTGTGATCATGGGCTCCATGCATACCGGACTTGAAGAGGCAGCCGACGGATTCACCAAGATGGCCGCCTATTTTGCCGAGCGGGCCGCCGGTGGTGTTGCCCTCATGGTCACCGGCGGTTTCTCTCCCAATCTGGAGGGGGCGGTGATGGAAAACGGGGCAACCCTTTTGTCACCCGAGGAGATGGAACAGCACAAACCCGTTCCCTGGGCTGTCCACGCCAATGGCGGGAAGATTGTTCTGCAGATCCTCCATACGGGCAGGTATGGGTTCCATGACAAGATCGTCTCTGCTTCGGCACTCAAGGCGCCCATCAATTTTTTCACCCCCAGGGAGCTTGGCACCGACGAAGTACGGCAGCAGATCGACGATTTTGTCCGGTGCGCCTCACTGGCCAGGGATGCGGGGTATGACGGGGTAGAGATCATGGGCTCCGAGGGGTACTTCATCAACCAGTTCATTGCCCGGGCCACCAACCAGCGCAGGGATGAGTGGGGCGGTTCCTTTGAAAACCGCATCCGCCTGCCCGTTGACATTGTCAGGCAGGTACGAAGGGCCCTGGGCAGGGATTTCATCATCATTTACCGTCTTTCCATGCTGGATCTTGTCAAGGGGGGAAGCTCCTGGGAAGAGGTGGCCGAACTGGGCAGCCGGGTGGTGTCGGCCGGGGTCACCATCATCAATACCGGTATCGGATGGCACGAGGCCAGGGTTCCCACCATTGCCGGCATGGTCCCCAGGGCGGCCTTCACCTGGGTAACCTCCCGGTTGAAAAAAACCGTGGATGTGCCCCTGGTCACCGGCAACCGTATCAACACACCGGAGGTGGCCGAAGCCGTGCTTGCCGATCAGGAGGCGGACCTTGTCTCCATGGCCCGTCCCTTTCTGGCCGATGGGGAATTTATCAGAAAGGCCCATGAAAACCGTGCCGATGAGATCAATACCTGCATCGGCTGCAACCAGGCCTGTCTGGATCAGATCTTCCTCGGCCGGAGGGCCTCCTGCCTTGTGAACCCCAGGGCCTGCCGCGAGACGGAACTGAATTTCATCAAAACCGATACCCCCAAGCGCATTGCCGTTGTCGGGGCAGGGCCGGCGGGGCTGTCGTTTTCCGTTTCCGCCGCCGGCAGGGGGCATCGGGTGACCCTGTTTGACAAAAGGGACCGCATCGGCGGGCTTTTGAATCTGGCCGTTGTCATCCCGGGAAAGGAGGAGTTCGCTGAAACCCTGCGCTACTTCACCCGCCAGCTTTCCCTGCTCCATGTCAGGGTGGTGCTGAACAGGACCGTCGAACGGGCCGATCTTGAGGGGTTTGACGAAATAGTCCTCGCCACCGGGGTTACGCCCCGGAAACCCGATTTCCCAGGGATGGATGATCCCAGGGTGGTCACCTATCCCCGGGCCATTGAAAACAGTGGTGCCGTGGGAAAATCCGTTGCCATTATCGGGGCCGGTGGCATTGGGTTTGATGTGGCGGAACTGCTCTCCCACGGCGGTGATTCCAGCAGCCTGGAGAGAAAGCGGTTCCTCGACCAGTGGGGGATTGACAGGCAGTACCTCAATCCCGGGGGGCTTGCCAGCGACAGAAGCCTCGATGATGCTTTGTCGTCCCTGCGTACCGTCTATCTTCTCCAGCGGAAGGCCGAAAAACCGGGGAAAAACCTTGGCAAGACCACCGGATGGATCCACCGTGCGGTATTGAAACGGCAGGGGGTTCACATGATGAGCAGTGTTGCCTATGAACGGTTTGACAACCAGGGACTGCACATCACCGTGGAGGGAAAACCAGGGATTCTTGAGGTGGACAGCGTTGTGGTCTGTGCCGGCCAGGAATCCGTGACAGACCTGGCAGATGCCGCTGACCGGGCCCGGGAGACCTGTCATATCATCGGCGGAGCCCTGAAGGCAGGGGAGCTGGATGCCCAGAGGGCCATTGAACAGGGCGCCCGGCTGGCCGCCAGGTTGTAAAAAACCTTTATCATACCCATATAACGCCCATGAGCAGGGTGCTCACAACAAAGAGAGGGTCGTAGACGCGGAGCCAAGTCGAATTAGAGGCAAAATGACAAAATCTTTTCATTTTTCAGCATAAGATGTAAGTCGTAAATATGTC
>DATFJZ010000311.1:0-2473 GCA_035268945.1 Desulfobacteraceae bacterium
ACCCGGGTGATGTACACCACAGGGCTTTCCGATACGGATATCAAGATACTGAATTATCTGAAGTCCAAAGAACTTAAGGCCGATGAACTCCTGCTCTTCCATGCGGGGCGGAGGGCCCCGGATCCCCAGGCCGAAGCAGAAAGGATCGAAAAGGTCCATGAGAGGCTTTCACTGCTTGAAGAGCAGTGCCGGGGGTCCTTCTCCAGTATTGAAAAGAGAGACGCCGTGGGGTCGTCGGTGACCAAGGCCATTGTCAGCCAGGCAAAAAAAGCGGATATCGATTTTATTGTGCTTGGCAAGTCGGACAAATACAGTCCGTTTCAGATGATGGCCGGCTCCACGGCCGAAACCCTACCCCATAAATCAAAATGCCCGATTCTCATCGTTCCAGGTATCTATCAAGGGATCGCCAGCATGACCTGATAGAGCGGGCCAGCAGATTTGATCGACGTTATGATCAGGCTATAAAAAGAGGAGTCGAAAGTTGAAAAAAAATATTGTCTTTGTTGTTTCCCTTTGCATCGTTCTTGTCCTTGTGGGAATAGGCATCCTTGATCCGGAATTTCTCAATTCTGTCTCGTCTCTGCTCCACCAGTGGATCATCAACACCTTTGGCTGGTTTTACCTCTTGTCCACCTTTGTCTTTCTGGTTTTCAGCATTGGTCTGGCTTTGAGCAGGTACGGAAAGATAAAGCTTGGTCTGGATTATGAAAAACCGCAGTACAGCTATTTTGGCTGGTTCAGCATGCTGTTTGCCGCCGGCATGGGCATCGGGCTCATTTTCTGGGGGGTGGCAGAACCCGTATCCCACTACATGTCACCGCCGGGCTATATCCAGGCGTTTTCAGGCGAGGCGGCAAAATTTGCCATGAGCCGCTCGTTTTTCCACTGGGGGCTTCATCCCTGGGCCGTCTATATCGTGATGAGTCTCTCCATCGCCTACTTTTCATTTCGGAGGGGAATGCCTCCCCTGCTTTCCAGCTGTTTTTATCCCATCGTGGGAGAGCGGATATACGGTGTTACCGGCAAAACCATTGATATTCTTGCCGTGTTTGCAACGGTCTTTGGCATTGCCACCTCCCTTGGTCTGGGCGCCCTCCAGATAACAAGCGGACTGGCCTTTGTTTTTCACCTTCCTGACACCCTGTTTGTCACGGCCATTGTCATTACCTGCGTGACAGTGATGTTCATGATTTCCAGCATGACGGGCCTTGACAAGGGTATCCAGCTGCTGAGCAAGACCAATATCATGATTGCCCTTGTGCTTTTGGTGTTTATGCTGGTTACCGGTCCCACCGCGTACATTTTCAATGTGTTCACCTCAACCCTTGGCGACTATTTTTCCTCGCTGTTGTCCATGAGCCTGACATCAAATCCCTTCCAGGGGTATGAATGGACCAAAAACTGGACCCTCTTCTACTGGGCCTGGTGGATTGCCTGGGCCCCTTTTGTGGGGCTTTTTGTCGCAAGTATCTCCAGGGGCCGGACCATCAGGGAATTTGTCTCAGGGGCCCTTATGGTTCCCACACTGCTTACTTTCTTATGGTTTTCCGTTTTCGGCGGTGCCGGGCTGAACCTCCAGATCAATGAACAGATCCCCATCAGTGATGCTGTTGCGGACAACATCAGCACGGCGCTGTTTGTGCTCTTTTCCCACTATCCGTTGAGCAGCCTGCTCTCGTTTGTGGCGGTCTTGCTCCTCATCGTCTTTTTTGTCACATCTGCCGATTCTGCCACCTATGTCCTTGCCATGATGACCTCCGGGGGCAATCGAAATCCCTCCCCGGCCAAGAAAATTGCATGGGGGGTGACCGTTTCGGCAACGTCCCTGATTCTTCTCATGTCAGGGGGGCTTGAATCCCTCCAGCGCATGTCCATCGCAGCGGCCCTGCCCCTGGTGGTGATCATGCTTTTTCTCGTCTGGTGCATACTCAAGGGGCTGATGTATGAATTCAGGGAGAAGGATAGTTCGTTGTGATCCAGTGGGCAGGAACCTTGAAATTTTAATGTAAGGACCGCAAAAATGAAATTCAGACCATGCATAGACATGAGAAACGGCAAAGTGGTGCAGATTGTGGGCAGTACCCTCGATGACAGGGAGGAACAGGCCGGTGTGACAAATTTTCAGACCGAGCGGGTTGCCTCAGAGTTTGCCAGGATGTACCAGGCGGACGACCTCACCGGAGGTCATGTCATCTCCCTTGGTCCTGGCAATTACCGGGCAGCCCTGTCGGCCCTCAGGGCGTTTCCAAAGGGACTGCAGATGGGAGGAGGGGTGACCCCGGAGAACGCCTCTGATTTTCTCGAAGCCGGGGCAAGCCATGTGATTGTCACCTCCTATGTGTTTACCAGGGGGAGGATCGATGAAGACCGTCTTGACCGCCTTGTGAAGGAGGTGGGGCCGGAGCATCTGGTGCTCGATCTGAGCTGCCGGCTCAGGGATGGCCGGTTCTGGATCGTTACGGACAGGTGG
>DATFJZ010000312.1:0-5336 GCA_035268945.1 Desulfobacteraceae bacterium
ACAAAGATAGGGTCGTAGACGCGGAGTTAAGTCCAATTAGAGTCAGCCTGGTTCATGCCCCTGTCCATGGAAACGGTTCTGCCCGAAAACGGCATCAGCTGAACTGCAAAGTCTTCCATCTGGTAGATCACAAGCCCGTCCACAGAGAGAATTCCGTCGGCAGTGATCACCGGAACAGTGCCCGTGGAAACTTCTTTGATATGGGTCTGGATCTCGATGCTTTTGCCGGCCGGGGTGATCTGACCCCGGTAGCTCCATTTGTGGGGAGTCGCGGCTATCTGCACCTGAAAGGTACCGGGAGCGGGATCAAGGGTTTTCAGGGCAAAGAACCGTATGGTCTGGAGAAAGGATTCCAGGCCCAGGGAGCCTGGGCAGACAGGGTCCTGGTAGAAGTGGGCCTTGAAGAACCACTCGTTTGGATCAACGGTTTTTCCGGCCTTGATATACCCTTTTTGGTAGTATCCCCCATGGGGGAGAAAGAGGTCGATGGTGTCGATCATGCGCAGGGCCTTTGACGGCATGCCGCTATCAGCATCAACGTTTTGGTCCTGCGGATCAAGGGGCGCTTCGTCCTTGAACACCACCGCCTGAAAAGTGTGACGCTCTTCCTTTGACGGGGTGTGGTCAAGGGGACTGTTTTTGATGCCGGTCTGGTTGGCAAGGGCCTGTTCGGTGAAGAAGCCGAAATTGGTGCTGCCTTTGTAGAGAATCTCCTGTCCCTTTCGCACCTCCATGGCAAAGTCCTGGATGATCAATCCCCCGGCCTTGGAAACATTGGTCATGCGGGCTCCCATGGTAATGGTTCCCATCGTCCTGTGGATGGGCTTTAATAATGCCGCCTCTCCCCCGAGGTTTCTGAAAAAGAGCCTTTCGTCGCTGTTGAGGGCAGACCCGGCGTAGGCGGCGAGCCAGCCGCAGGGCTGCAGGGCGATCTCCAGAACAATGCTGAAGGGAACAACATCTGACCGGTCTGCCGGGAAGTACCAGCCCGTTTCGGGAAGATCAAATTCAGCCTCTATCCATCCCCCCGGCACCATCTCCCACTGGACCGGCTCGGTTTTTACCACCCGGTCCATGAAAAAATAGGGGGGCCTTGGCAGCCGGGCAATCTTGCGTTCCTGGTCAAAGATCCGGTATTTTTCCCCAAATGCCTCGGAGGGGTTGCCCTGGGCAAAGGCGAGGATCTGTTCCCGTGTGAACCGCGGTTTGACAGGGGGATGGCCGTCCGGGCTGCAGGGGGGAACAACCTCTTTTTTTTTAGCCGGGGCGGTTTTTTCCGATGGCTTGAACCTGTCCAGGAGCAGGGGGTCAATGGTGGCCTCAAAACCGGTGATCCCGGCAATGACAACCCCATCCCCGTCGAGAAAGGTAACATAGCCCTTTAATCCGTGTCGGTTCTTTTCGTTGACGGTGAGGATGATACGCACTTCGGTTCGGCACCCTGGAAACGAGTCGTAAATCCGGAAATTGGCCAGGTAAGAGGGCAGACACACCTTTCCCGTTGTTTCATGGGACCACAGGATTGCCGCCTGGAAGGCCGCGTCCAGAAGCATGGGATCCCCTGTCCACTGTTTCTTGAAGGGGGTCGCGATCCAGTTTTCCGGGGAGGGGGCTTTTGAGGCAATGACCTCGATTCCCTGTTCACAGCAGCCGGTGATGGACGTGATCGCCCTGAGTTTCTCTCCGTGGAAGAGGACCCTGTCGTAGGCCTGGTCAACGGAGAGGGAAAAGGGGGAAAGGGGCATGGGATGGGAGGCGCGGTGAACAGGGGGGGCTGGGAGTTTCTCCTTGAGGATGCAAACGGCACTGGCGTGGATCCGCTCTTTTCCTTCCTGGAAGGATACGGACCGGACATCGGTTTCAAACCGGGGTCCGCAGGGTTTGCACCGGCCCGTCTGGATATCGGTCTCAACGGTCTTTTCCCCCGGCTTGATCCCTTTCAAGAGCCGCATCCGGTCAAGACCGGCAAAGGCAAGCCCTGGGTTGGTGTATTCGGCGGCGTGGGCAAACCATTCCACGAAAAGTGCAAAGGGCACCACTGGCTCGTGGTCGATGCAATGGTCGCTGAGCACCGGGTAGCTGTCGCACCCCACCTTCTGTTGAAACGCCGGAGAGAAAGGGCTTTTTGGGGATTGGGGTTGTTTTTCATGGATCCGGGGTTTTAATTCCTTTTCCGGGGTGATGTGGGCCCCGATGACCATTTCAACGGCACTGCCGGCATCCTGTTCCATCTCGGCTATCAGCCGTTCTGCTCCCTGTTTCAGGGGAATCAGGTCAATGCCCCGTTTCAGAAAGGTTTGCTTGAGGGCAGGGGTGACCATGCCTCCCTCCCAGGGTCCCCAGTTGACAGAGATGAAACGGCAGGCCGGATGGTTTGCTGCCCGTTTCTGGGCGATCTTGTTCAGCACCTCATTGGCCATGGCGTAGTCTGCCTGGCCCTTGTTCCCCGTTCTGGCCGCCACCGAGGAGAAGAGCACCATGTACTTCAGAGGCTCCCCCTCTGTTGCCCGGATCAGGTTGGCAAGGCCCTTGACTTTTGTGTCAAACACCCGGGAGAACTGCGCTTCGCTCTTGTCACAGATCAGCCGGTCCTCCAGGGTTCCCGCACCGTGGACCACTGCGGTGATGGCACCAGAGGTTTTTTTTACGTCATCGACAAGATCATTGACCTTTGCTTCATTTCGGATATCCGCAGAATAGTAGGCAACATTGGCCCCTGCCGCCGTGATCCGTTCAAGGCTGGTTGTGATGTCACGGTTGGAAGCGATCCGTTGATAGGCTGTTTCAATCTCTGCAGGGGTTGGCCTGGCCGCGGCGAATTCATTGGCAAGGAGGCCCTTCTTGATCTCCGCCTCACTGGAAAGCCCCTCTGCCCATGCAGGCTCGTTAAAGGGAGCCTCTGACCGGCCAACAAGGATCAGCTTGCAGGCGTACTGCTCTGCCATGGCCATGGCGCACCGGGCCGTTACCCCCTTTGCCCCTCCGGTGACCAGTACGGTGTCCTCCGGGGTGAGGGCCTTTCTGCTGCCGCTTTCAACGGTGACAGGCTGTGGAACCAGCCGGGGAAAGACGGCAAGATCGTTGCAGATGCCCATCTCGACACTGCCCCGGGTCATGAAAAGGGGAACGATGGCGTCGCCGGTTGCAAGGCAGGCGGAAAGGGAACAGGGCAGATCAATGGCTTTGCACAGCACATGGTCCCACTCCTGGTCCGCTGTCTTGGCAAGCCCGGCAAGCCCTCCCTGGAGAGGATCCGAGTTGATCGGGGTTTCAAAACCGAAATCCCCCCCGAGAAAGGATACCGTGGCAAACAACGCCCCCTGGGCAGCACCGGATGCCATGAGAGCCGGGGCAAAGGATTTTGCCAGGAAAAAGGCCGATTTGAGGAACGCCTCTTGCCGGTCTGTTCCGGGCTGTTTTTCCTCAGAGGTAAGGGCGTTGGAAACGATGATCAGACCGGCGGCATCCTCAGGGGGAGGATCGTTTCGGGTTATCCCAATGAGTTTTGCCCTGATACCGTTTTTTTCAAAGGCCCTCTGAAACGCTTCGGCACAGCCGGCTTCGTCCCGGGTGATATAGACGCATCTGTCAGCGGCGATGGTGATCCTGGAGCCGTTGTGGAACCTTACCTGGTCAATGGATTTTTTTTTTAGGCGAATGGTCTGGCGAACCACCTCCTTTTCCGTCTCCTTTTCCGTCTCCTTTTCCGGTGTGGCAGGTGCTTTTCCGCCGGTATCCCGGGATTGCCGGGGGGAGGGATCCACCGGATCGTCAGGAGCAGGAACGATCGTGTCCAGGGCGGAACAGATATCCCCTAAGGTTTTCATGCTGCCCATGGTTTCCGGTGTCAGGGCGGCGGTATCGGGGAGCTTTTGTTCGAGTTGCGCCACGATTTCCACCCGCTTGATGGAGTCGATGCCAAGGTCTGACTCTATTTCCATACCGGGTTCCAGCATCTCCCGGGGAAAACCGGTGAGGTCGCTGACGGTTTTGACAAGGATCTCCATGGTGGCACCAGGGGCGGTGGCTGATGCTGATGCCGCCGGGGCTGCCTCCGGTACCGGTGGGGGGGCTGCCGCATCCCTGTCCGGACTGCCGGGGTGGGTTGCTGCTGGACCTTCCCGGGTTTCCAGGATAGCCGCTATGTCTTTGAGGGTCTTCAGGGACCCCATTGTCTCAGGGGTGAGGCTGCCGGCATGGGGGAGTTTTTGCTCGAGTTGTGCCACGATTTCCACCCGCTTGATGGAGTCGATGCCAAGGTCTGACTCCATGTCCATGTCGGGCTCCAGCATCTCCCGGGGAAAGCCGGTGAGGTCACTTATCGTTTTAAAAATCACCTCCTGGATGTTCTGCGTTTCAGAAGAAACGGCGGCAGCGGTCGCTGGGGGGGCATCCGTTATGGAGTGGTCGTGGTTTTGTGGTGCCCAGTCGGCCTGGCTGCCTGCAGCTACAGGAACAACCTGTTGTTCCAGATGGGTTATATCACGGCTTTTTTCTGGAACGGAGGAATTTTTAACGTCATGGCCCCTTTTTTCCGCTGAACTGCCAACGTTTGTGGCCCCGGCATGGACGCCTGTTTCTACGGCAGTAGCAGGGGAGGGGCTGGTAGCGCTCTGGTTGTCAAACGGGGCCGCAGGCTGCTGCGGCTGTTGCCGGTCCGGGCCGGCAGTGTTCCGGGATGGGGGCTGGGTGGCATGGGGGGCTGCCATACGGTCGGCAAGGGCTCTTGTCTGGGTCATCATGGTTTCCAGGGTTTTCCCGGCAGCGGCCTGGGTGTCCAGGAACTTTTCATGGGCTTTGGCCGTCTGTGCCTGGAGGGATGCCATGGATTCAAGTCCTCTGTTGACCATGTTCATGGCATGGGAGAGCATGGAAGGATCGGCCGGGGTCAGTTCCGTGGGTTTCAATGGTTCACCTTTTATGGAGTCTGGCTGGTTGAGGGGTTTAAATTCAGGATTACCGGTTTTATCCCGGGCAGGCACAGTGCCGTTTTCTGTCTTTCTGCCCTGTTTCAATGCCGGATCACCGGTTCGATCTTCATTGGCTGCCGGGGCAGAAGTGGTCTTGCGGTGTGACGAGGGAGCCTTGCTGGTCTGGGACCAGGGTCTGTCGTTCCTGGTTCTGGTCTCTGTCCCGGGGGAGCAGGGGGCCGCCACCGCTTCTGGTGTGGTGTCAGCGGGAGGTGATGGCGGCAGATCACAGCTGTTTTTCGGTTTTACATTGGCCCCGGTGATGGGAATACGCATCACCTTTTTTTCCGGCGCTTTCACGGGCTCTTCCCACTGGGTCAAATCCACGGAAAAACCTTTGGATGCCAGGGTGCACAACACCGAAGC
>DATFJZ010000313.1:0-12774 GCA_035268945.1 Desulfobacteraceae bacterium
CACGCGAAAAGAGGTGTGCCGATGCATGGGCTCGTCTGCTTTCAGGTTGAACCGTTCCCTGCCGGCTTGATAAATTGCGGCACAACCCTTTCTTGTGTCCAAATTGGTTGACACCATAAGCTCCTATCTGCTTAGATACTCCTCTCCCAGGGTGTAGACATCCCCTGCCCCCAGGGTCAGCACCACATCTCCCCTGACGGCGGTCTCATCCAGCAGCGCCAGACAGTTAAAAAAATCACTTGCAAAGGAAACATTCTTGTGGCCGTGGTCCTTGATGCCCTGGCATAGGGTCTGACCATTCACCCCCTCAATGGGTTGTTCACTGGCAGCATAAATGGGCAGAACAATCAAAATATCTGACCGGTAAAACGACCTTGTGAAGTCATCAAACAGGGCCTCTGTTCTTGTAAACCGATGGGGCTGAAACACCACAACCAGGCGGCGGTCCGGCCAGCTCTCCCGGACGGCGTTCAGGGTGGTTTTTATCTCTGTGGGGTGGTGGCCGTAGTCATCCACCACAAGCACCCCATCGTTGTCCCCCTTGATCTCCAGCCGCCGCTTCACACCGTCAATCTGCTCCAGGGCGGATTTAATGGTGGCAAAGGGGATTTCCAGCTCCAGGGCCACGGCAGCGGCGGCCAGGGCATTGGAGATGTTGTGGCGGCCGGCAAGGTTGAGGGTGATCTCCCCCAGCTCCTGGCTGTGGTACACCATTTGAAACCTTCCCCTGGTGTCCTTAAAGGAGATCTGCCTGGCCTGGACATCGGCCTGGGCCGTCTCGCCAAAGGTGATGTACCTGGTCTTTACCCTGGGCAGAATATCCTGGATGTGCTCGTTGTCCAGGCAGAGCACGGCAAGGCCGTAAAAGGGAACGGAATTGATAAAAGTGACAAATTTATCCTTGATGTCGTCGATGCCGTCATAGTAGTCCAGGTGTTCCAGATCGATGTTGGTCACCGCTGCAATGGCAGGGGCATATTTGAGAAAAGAACCGTCACTCTCGTCGGCCTCGACAACGATAAACTCCCCTTTTCCATGGAGGGCGTTGGTATCAAGGGCCTTTAACAGCCCGCCCACAACAATGGTGGGATCAAGGCCGGCCCTGTTCATGATTTCCGATACCATGGCTGTTGTGGAAGTCTTGCCGTGGGCCCCGGAGACGGCGATGGAGTATTTAAAACGCATCAGCTCGGCCAGCATCTCGGCCCGCTGGATGATGGGAATCCCCCTCTTTTCCGCCTGGAGCACCTCGGGATTGTTTTGCGGAATGGCCGTGGAGATGACCACAACATCTGCATCTTCCCCCTGGTGGCCGGCATGCCCCCTGTAGATCGTTGCTCCGGATTCCGCCAGCCGTTGGGTAATGGGACCGGCGGCAAGATCAGACCCGGAGACCCGGTACCCGAGATTCATCAGCACCTGGGCAATTCCGCTCATGCCGATGCCTCCGATGCCCACAAAATGGATGTGATACGTCTTTTGATACATTCATTACCTCTTTTTTAATGGATAATGGGGAATTGATAATAGCGAATGGCGTTAATTACCAATTATCCACTCTCAATTTTCCATTGAAACCAGCCATGGCCATGATGATGTCTGCGATTGTCTCGTCTGCCCCGGGTTTGGCCGATTGCATTGCCGCCTCTGCCATCCGGGCAAGCCGTTCTGGATTGTTTTTCAAAGAAAGGACCGCCTTTGACAAGGCTTCCCCTGAAAGATCCCGGTCCAGGATCATCACAGCCGCCCCATGATCTGCCAGTGCTGCTGCATTGAATCGCTGGTGGTCATCCGCTGCATGGGGATAGGGCACCAGGATGGAGGGTTTTCCAAGGGCCGTGATTTCGGCCAGTGTTCCCGCACCGGCCCGGCAGATGATAAGATCCGCCCGGGCCTGCTGTGCCGGCATGTCATGGAAAAACCCCTTGACCACGGCCGTGATTCCCATGGCCTGGTAGGCCCGGCCCACCTCTTTTTCATCGCGCTGGCCTGTCTGGTGGATTACCAACAACTCTTCGTCAAATCTGGCCATCTCCTGGACAGCCCTGACAACAGCCCTGTTGATGCTTGATGCCCCCTGGCTTCCGCCGGTGACAAGGAGGGTAAAAGGGTCTCTGTCCTCCTTCGAAGCTTTCGGTAAAGCCTCCGGCACTGCCACAGGTTCGGCGGCATCGGCTGCCCTTCGGATGGGGTTGCCCGTAAAAATAACCCTTTTGCCCCCATCAAGCCCCCTGGTGTTTTGAAACGAGGTGAAAACCGTGTGCACAAACCGAGAAAGTATCCTGTTGGTGATTCCCGGGATGGTGTTCTGCTCGTGGATTGCCGTTTTTCTGTTGAACAGCCGGGCGGCCAGCACAACAGGACCCGAGGAGTAGCCCCCCACGCCGATGACCATGTCCGGAGAAAAATGCCTGATGATCTTTGCCGCCTGTCCAACGGAGAGGGGAACCCGGGCCAGGGAGGCTATCTTTTCCACAAGGCTTTTCCCTTTGATGCCGTAAGAAACGATGGCTTCATGGCAAAACCCCTCCCGTTCAAGGGTGGCAACCTCAAACGCCCCCCCTGTGCCGACAAAGAGAATCCTGGTACTTCCCTCTCTTCGCCGTAAAGCCCTGGCAATGGCAATACCGGGAAAAAGGTGGCCCCCTGTTTTTCCTCCGGCGATGAGTACGGCAAGTGGTTGCTTATCCATTTTTTCCGGCTGCTCCTATGTTCATTAAAATCCCCATGCAGGCCATGTTGACCAACAGCGATGTCCCGCCGTAGCTTAAAAAGGGAAGGGTCAACCCCTTTGTGGGCAGGGCTCCCAGGGTCACCCCGATATTGATCAACACCTGGAGGCCAAGGCTCATGGTCAAACCGGCTGCCACCAGGCAGCCGAAAATGTTCTCCGTCTCCCTTGCAATTCTTGCCCCCCGGACAATCACCGCGGAAAAAAGACCAAGGGTCAGCACCACCCCGGCAAGTCCCAGCTCCTCTCCGATGATGGAGAAGATGAAATCCGTATGGGACTCGGGCAGGTAGTGGAGTTTCTGCATGCCAAGGCCGATGCCCTTGCCGAAGAGTCCCCCGGAACCAAAGGCCTTGAGGGAGTGGGTAATCTGGTATCCGGTATCCATGGGGTCTGCCCAGGGGTCGAGGAAGGCAAAAATCCGCTCCATGCGGTAGTTCACCTTGTACACAAAAAAATAGGCAATGGGCGCCAGACAGGGCAGGGGCAGCATCAGATGAACAATGGGAACCCCGGCAATGAACATCATGCCCCAGGTGATAAGCCCCAGAATCAGAACCGTACCAAAATCAGGCTGGAGCATGATCAGCAGGGCAAAAACAGCCAGCACCACCACATGGGGCATGAACCCCACGGAAAAATCGGTGATCATCTCCTGTTTTTTGGCCATGGAGTAGGCAAAATAGATAATCAGGGCAAACTTGACAAACTCCGACGGCTGAAAGGAAAAGGAACCAATGGCAAGCCACCGGGTTGCCCCGCCGGCTTTGAGCCCCAGGGAGGGAACCAGTACGGCACAGAGCAGCAGCAGTCCCACGGCCAGCAGAACGTAGACAAAGGCTTTGAAAAACCGGTAGGGAAAACACGAGGCGACAAACATGGCCCCGAGGCTTAACAGACAGAAGAGCGACTGCCGCTGCATGTAATGCATGGGGTTGTTGAACCGCTCCATGGCCGTTGCAGAACTTGCGCTGTAAACCATGACGATGCCCATGCCGGCCAGCACCAGAACGGGGAACAGTATCAGCGGCTCGCTGAAGAACGGATATATTTTTTCTTTTGTCTCTGTCATCCCAGCCTTTTACAATGGAGAATTGAGAGTGGATAATTGATGATTATCGTTAGCTGCTGTTATCAATTCCCCATTATCCATCTTTTTTTTACCTGTTTTGCAAAATCATCGCCCCTGTGGGCATAGCTGTTGTACATGTCAAAGCTGGCACATCCCGGTGAGAGAAGGATAATGTCCTCTTTTTCAGCGCGGGCAGCGGCCATTTCAACGGCCTCTGCCATGGAACCGGCAAAGGAAACCCCTGTAAACCAGCCCAGGGCCTTTTTGATATTCTCCTTAGCCTCGCCCAGGGCGATAATGGTTTTCACCCGGGTTTTGACAAGATCTGCCAGACAGGAGAAGTCGCTGTTCTTCTCCTTCCCCCCCATGATCAGAACAATGCCACCGACAAAGGATTCCACAGCCCTGATCACGGCATCACAATTGGTTGCCTTGGAATCGTTGTAACAGGCCGTACCGTCGATGGTGCCGACATATTCGGTTCGGTGGGCAAGGCCGGTAAAAGCGTCCACACATTCCTGGATGCCCTTGACACTGCCCCCGGCAGCCAGGGCGGCAAGGGCGGCAGCGGCCAGGTTCTCCCTGTTGTGTCTCCCCACCAGCCTGGTGCCGGATATGTCCACAACCCCGCCACCGGCGATGAGAATCCTGCCGGGTTCCACCACAGCACCGCTTTTTTCAAATGCCAATGGAGAATTGAGAGTTGATAATTGATAATTATCGCCATCGGCAGTTATCAATTCCCCATTATCCTTTATCCATTTCTCCTCCCCGGGGGAGGAGAGGTTAAAAAACCGGATGGTCGACCCCAGGGACCCTATCCTTGGATCCAGGGCCAGGTCGCAGTTGAGAATGGCGGTCTGATGTTCGGTCTGGTTTTTAAAAAGGCTCCATTTTGAATCGCCATAGGCGGTGAAATCCCGGTACCGGTCAAGGTGATCCTCGGTGATATTGAGCAGCACCGCCACATCGGGCTTGAAATGGCAAGCCGTGTCCAGCTGGAAGCTGCTCACCTCGGCAACCACCACATCGGCCCGTTGTTTTTCCAGAAAATAGTCCACCAGGGGCCTGCCGATATTGCCGCAGGTAAACACCTCAAGGCCGGATGCTTCCAGCATTCGGCTGATCAGGGTGGTCACCGTGGTTTTTCCGTTGGTGCCGCTCACGGCGATGACAGGGGTCTGGATATGCCCGGCAAAGAGGTCAAGTTCCCCTGTTACGGGAATTCCCTTTGCCCTGGCCCTGGTGAAGTACTCCATGTCCAGGGGAATCCCCGGGCTTGCCACAATCCTGGCGGCATTTTCAAAGGTTTCATGCCGGTGAAAACCGATCTCCGCTGCAATGCCCTCCTTTTCAAGACGCTTTCCTTCTTCCTGTTTGCCCGGATCACTGTCCGTGACAACCACTCGGCACCCCAGGGAGTTTAAAAACCTGGCAATGGAAATGCCGGATTTCCCGGCCCCTGCCACCACCGTTGTTTTTTCATTGTCCATGCTCATCAAAAAATCACCTTATCTTCAGGGTGCTCAGGGATATCAGGGCAAGGGTGATGGCAATGATCCAGAACCTGACAATCACCTTGGTTTCCGGCCACCCCTTGAGTTCAAAATGGTGGTGCAACGGTGCCATTCGAAAGACCCTTTTCCCCTTTGTCATCTTGAAATACCCCACCTGGATGATCACGGAAAGGGCCTCGATGACAAAAAGCCCGCCCACCACCAGCAGGAGAATCTCATGCTTGGTGATAACGGCAATGGTACCAAGAATCGCCCCCAGGGGAATGGAACCGGTGTCCCCCATGAACACCTGGGCAGGATGGGCATTGAACCAGAGAAAGCCCAGGCCAGCCCCTGCAAGGATGGAACAGACAATGGCGATCTCTCCGCAGGAGGCAATGTTCCTGACCTGGAGGTAATCGGCAATATGGGCATGGCCTGCCACATAGGCAAAAAACATGTAAGCAACCCCGGCAATGATGATGGGACCGATGGCAAGGCCGTCCAGGCCGTCGGTGAGGTTGACGGCATTGGAGGTCCCCACAATGACAAAGGTTGCAAAGGGCAGATACCAGAGCCCCAGATCAGGGGAGACCTCCTTTAAAAAGGGGATGGTCAACTCGCTGCTGAAATCGGGGCAGTTGTAGATCATCCAGCTCACAGCCAGACCCGCCAGGATCTGGAGGGCAAACTTTCCCCGGGCTGTCAGCCCCTTGTTGATCTTTTTCACCTGGGTGATATAGTCATCGAGAAATCCTATCCCCCCAAAAAGGGCCAGGCTTGCCATGACAATCAAAACATAGTGGTTGGTAAGCCTGGTCCACAGCAGGACAGAAACCAGGATGGAAAAGAGGATCAGAACCCCTCCCATGGTGGGGGTTCCCTCCTTGCCAAGGTGGGTCTCAGGTCCGTCATCCTGTATGAACTGCCCGATCTGCATCTTTGACAGCATCTTTATCACCCAGGGCCCGAGGATAAAACAGATGAGAAAGGCCGTCAGCCCGCCGTATATAGCCCTGAAGGTAATATACCGGAATATATTGAAAAAGGAGAGTTGGGTATGTAACGGATACAATAAATGATAGAGCATGGTGTCAGGGTCTCATCTCTTTTTTGTTTGTTTGCTGAAAAAACCGCATCACTGGTTTACCTTGTCGATGCTGTCCATGGAATCCTGCCCAAGCTGCTGGAGCCGGGCCAGCACTGTCTCCATCTTCATACCCCTGGATCCCTTGAAGAGGAGCCAGTCGCCTGGGGTTCCTCTCTTGAGGATATCGGCGGCTATCGCTTCCTTGTCACCGTGCATGGTTCTGTTTTCCGGCATTCCGGCATCCACAGCCCCCCTGATCACATGGGCCGCCATGGCGCCGTATCCGTAAAGGCGAAAGATCCCGGCATCGGCAATTTCCCGGCCTGTCTGGTAGTGCAGGGCTTCTGACCGACTGCCAAGTTCCAGCATCTCCCCGATGACAGCCATGGACTGAACGCCTTTTGCCAGATGTTTCAGGGTGTTGACGGCACTTTTCACCGATTCCGGGTTGGCATTGTACGTATCATCGATCACATGAAACCCCGATGCCCGGGTAATATTCATCCGGCCGGGAACCGGAACAAATCCTTCCAGCCCCTTTTTGATGTCATGGAGGGAAATCCCTGCCAGAAAACCGGCACAGGCCGCAGCAAGGGCGTTGTCCACCATGAACCGTGCCGGGGTATTCAAGCAGATGGAAATCGATCCATGCTCCCTGTGAACCAGGGTAAACGACAGCTTCTCCTGTGACAGATGTATCCCCTCTGCTTTGACATGGGCATCCCCGGCCGAGGTAAAACACAGCAGCTCTTTTATTTCCGGGTTCCGGCGGACCGTCTGGGCTATCGTTTCCGTTTTCACATCCTGACCGTTCAATACAGCAGAGCCGTTCTTGTGCATGGTATGAAAAATTTCAGCCTTGGCCCGGGCCACGGAGTCCCTGTCGCCAAGGCCTTCAAGGTGGGCATCTGCCGTGTTGGTCACAATGGCAATGTCGGGACGGGCCATCCTTCCAAGCCGCTCAATCTCGCCTTTACTGTTCATCCCCATCTCCACAACAGCCCATTCATGCTCCCTGGAGAGGTTAAAAAGAGTCAAAGGCACCCCGATCTCATTGTTGAAATTGCCCCCTGTGACAAGGGTGTTAAACCGTGTTTCAAAAATCCTCGCCGTCATCTCCCGGGTGGAGGTTTTTCCGTTGGAACCTGTGATGGCAACAACCTTGGCCCTGGAGCGCAGCCGCTGGAACCGGGCAAGCCGGCCCAGGGCAGCCAGGGTATCCGCCACCAGGAACACCGAGCAGCCACCAAGATCCTCTTTCTGCGCCACTGTCAGGCGGTTGAACCCCTCTTCTTCGAGAACAACCCCCTTTACCCCTTTTTTCAACACCTGATCAAGAAAACGGTGGCCGTCAAAATGGTCTCCTTTGATGGCCACAAAGAGCTCATCGGCCCGGATGGTTCTCGAATCCAGGGAGACTCCATGGAACAGCCCCATCACACTCCCCTGGTCATGGAGATCGGTGACCTTTAAAGCCGTTTCCACATCATCGCCTGTCCAGGGAATGGGACTCGGGCAGGAAAAGCTCTTTTCACAGGCCTCTTTTAACACAGCCCTGTCATCAAAATCAACAACACCGGTGTTTAATATCTGGTAGGTTTCATGACCTTTTCCCGCTGCAACGATGATATCCCCCGGCTTTGACAGTCTAACGGCGTTTTCCAGGGCTTTTTTCCGGTCAGGCTCCACAAGACAGCCAAAACGCCGGTTCTGCCGGGCACCCTCCCCTGTGTCTGGATCACCTTCCCCCTTCCGATTCCCGGCGTTATAACCCGCTATCCCCTGGAGGATATCATCGATGATGGCAAGGGGGTCTTCGGTTCTTGGATTGTCCGATGTCACAATGGCAAGATCACTGTTCTCTGCGGCTATTCTGCCCATCATGGGCCGCTTTGCCCTGTCCCTGTCTCCACCGCAGCCGAATACCAGTATAAGCCTTGCCCCGGAGGTGCTCTTCAGTGTCTGTAAAATCGACGCCAGGGCGTCGGGGCTGTGGGCGTAATCCACAAAAATGTGACGGCTGCCTGAATTATCGATTTTTTCAAGCCTGCCTGGCACCTTGCTGCAGCCCTGGATTCCCCGCTGGATGGTTTCAAGGGGGATGCCCAGGACGTGGGCCGCACCGGCAGCGCAGAGGATGTTTTCCAGGTTGAATCGTCCGATGAGGTTTGATGCAAAGGGAACGGAGTCATCGCCGATGCAAAGGGTTCCCCTGACCCCGGAAATATCCGTGATCGGATCATGACAGCAGACATCTCCGTCTCTTCCGGTGGTGACCCGGTATGTCTCGTAGGCCACCGCACGGGCAATGTCGGCACCCTTTTCATCATCCACATTGATCACAGCCGCGGCATTTTTGCCCCCTTCCGGGACCCGGCGTGTGAAAAACCGTTTTTTGCAGTTAAAGTACTGCTGCATTGTTTTGTGATAATCCAGGTGATCCTGGCTTAAGTTGGTAAAGACTGCCGCATCAAAGGCGCAATGGTTGATCCGTTTCAGGTCGATGCCATGGGAGGAGACCTCCATGATCACATGGGTGACACCGCTGCTTTTCATGTCAAAGAGGATTTTCTGAAGCTCCAGGGATTCAGGGGTTGTCACGGGATTGTCAAAAATTTTCCCGTCATACCTCAGGTTGACCGTACCGATGACACCGGTTTTCAGCCCCGCCACAGCCAGGATCGTCTCCAGAATCCACACGGTGGTGGTTTTGCCGTTTGTACCGCTGATTCCTGTTACAACAAGGTCCCTGGAAGGATTGTTGTAGAACCTGGCTGCAATGGATGCCATGGCCTTTCTGGTATCTTTCACCACCACGAGTCTTGCCGGGGTTGCCACCCGTTTCTGGGCCACCACTGCCACGGCCCCCCTCTCAACGGCCTCATCGATATAATCATGCCCATCTGCCGTAAATCCCTTGATGGCAATAAAGAGTCCACCCGGCAGCACATCCTCTGCCCTGGCGTGGACCGAGGCGATCTTTGGGTCCTCCCCGGGCCAGGACCCGGGAACCAGGGTTCTCTCCCACACCGGAGCGGTTTCCTTGACAAGGTACGAGAGTCTCAATGCCTGCCCCCTTCTGAAAGTTTTGCAACAAGCCTCTCCTGGCCCATGTCCGGAGGGATGTTGAGATGGTTGAATGATTCGGCCACGATCTGCTGAAACACAGGGGCGGCAACAACCCCACCGTAGTGGTGCTTCCTCGGTTCGTCAATGACCACCAGGACGGCCAGTTCCGGTGTTGTTTTCGGAGCAAACCCAGCAAAAACAGCTGTGTAATCCTTTTTTGAATACCCGCTTCCATCGCTTGCCACTTTCTGGGCAGTTCCAGTTTTTCCGCACACCGAATACCCTTTGACAGCCGCCTGGGTGCCGGTGCCTTCGGGTTCCACAACCCGCCGCATCATCTCTTTGATCCTTTTAGCGCTCTTGGGAGAAATCACCTGTTTCACAGGCACAGGAAAGAATTCTTTTTTCACCCTTTTGGTGTTGGAATAGATTTTTTTGACAAGACGGGGCTTCATGAGCAGCCCGTTGTTGGCAATGGCCGATATGCCGCAGATCAGCTGCAGCCCGGAAACAGAGACGCCCTGACCAAAGGAGATGGCTCCGGCATCGATGGTGGACCATTGCCTGTACGAAGAGAGGGAGCCTGCCGTCTCTCCCGGGCAGTTGATACCGCTTTTTCTGCCGAATCCAAAGGAGGAGATCGCGTCAAACAGCGCTTTATTCCCCGTGGTTTCAGTGATTTTAACAGCGCCGATATTGCTGGAATACTTGATGATCTGGCTCAAGGTCAGCCATCCATAGTCATGGGTGTCATGCACAATGGAACGGCCCACCGGGTAGGCACCGTTTTCACAGAAAAAGATCGTTTTCGGGGTGCAATACCCCCGATCCATGGCAGCGGCTGCCACAAACACCTTCATGACGGACCCCGGCTCAAAGGGATCGGTGACGGCTCTGTTCCGCCACCTCTTTCTGGGATAATCTGAAAACACGTTGGGATTAAACGGTGGGTAATGGGCCATGGCCAGGATTTCACCGGTTTTTGGCTGCATGACAATGGCCATGCCCGAGGTGGCCCTGTTCTTTACCACCGACGTCTTCAGGGCAGACTCGGCGATGTACTGGATGTCCGAATCGATGGTAAGGCTTAGGGATTCTCCTTTATAGCGAGTTTTCAGCCGTTTCTCCGTATCAAAATACTTACCCTTTGCATCCTTTGTGATGTTGATCCTCACATCCGACCCCTTGAGAAGATCATTGTACTGATACTCGATACCTTCCAGGCCGTTGCCGTCACTTCCTGTAAACCCGACAACCTGGGCGGCAAGGGTTCGGTTGGGGTAGAACCGGATCGCATCATTTTTAAAAAAAACTCCGTCTATTTTCAATTTTCTTATTCTGTCAGCCTGATCCGGAGAGATCCGTTTCTTGATCCATGCAAACCGTTTTTTGGACGCCAGAATCTGTTCAACCTCTCCTGCATGGAGGTTTAAAATCCCTGCAAGGGCCCTGGCATCTTCTGCAGGAGAGGTGTTTTTTACCGGAGAGACGGCAACAGAATAGGCATCGATGGTGGTTCCAAGACGGGAGTCGTTTCTGTCGAAGATTTCTCCCCTTTTACCCTGGACCTCGATGAACCCGGTATACTCTTTCTCGGCTTTTTCCCTCAGTATATCCCCGTCAAGCACCTGAATCTGGTACGCCTTTACCCCGAGGAGCAGAACAAAAAGAAAGAAAACAGCTTCAACAGCAAAAATTCTTATCCGTATTCCCTTTGTTTTATCCTGGGCCATATGGCACTCTCTTTTCCTGTCAACTTACATTTTCACGCGATTATCAAGTTTTTCACTCAACTTTCGAACTTGATCATAACATCGGCAACCCCAAGGGGGGGGGGGAGGCCTGCCACGGTTTCCCATCTCCCACTCCCCACTCACCATCTCCTGCTTCTAATCCCAGTTTTCAAGGTATACCACCTGATTGTGATCCGGCACCACAAGGTCAAGGCGGGTTCTGGCAATCCTGGAGATTCTTTCCGGAGATCCCAGCCTCTCTTTTTCAAGGAGGAGTTCGGCCCGGTAAGATTCAAGCCTCTGCTGTTCTGCCCTTGCGTCGGAGATGCTGAACTCTGTGCTGGTGCATTCAAGCCGGGTGCCGGTGTAGATCAGCAGCTCAAAAATAAAGAGAAAGAGAATCACGATCCATTTTCCAGAATTCCCCTTCCAGGGCTTGTCGGCCTGTCGCTTTCGGTTTTTATTTTCCTGCACTGCCATGGCTACAACCCCTCGGCAACCCTCAGCCTGGCACTTCTTGCCATGGGATTGAGGTCAACTTCTTCTTTATCGGCAAAAAAAGGCTTTTTTGATATGGATTTCAGCTTCGGTTCAAACCCGCACACGCACTGGGGGAAGTCCCTGGGGCAGGTACACCCGTTTTCCAGAGAGCGGAATCCATGTTTGACAATTCTGTCCTCCAGGGAGTGAAACGAAATAACACAGACCCTCCCTCCCCTGTTGAGACAGTCAGGAAGGTGATCCATGAATGTTTCCAGATGCTCCAGTTCCCGGTTCACGGCAATGCGCAGGGCCTGAAAAACCTTTGTTGCCGGATGGATCTTCTGTTTTCCTGCCACCTTGGCAGGTACGGCCTGCCTGACAATATCGGCAAACACCCTGCTGTTATCGATGCAGGCTTCCTGCCTTGCCTTGACCACACTCCTGGCAATGCGCCTTGACATGCGCTCTTCACCGTATTTAAAAAAGAGATCTGCAAGCTCTTTTTCCGTCAAGGTGTTGACCAGATCAGCAGCGGTTTTCCCCGATCTTGTATCCATACGCATGTCCAGAGGTTCATCCCGTTGAAAGCTGAACCCCCTTTTTCCCTTTGTCAGCTGGTGCAGCGAGAGGCCAAGATCAAGTACAATGCCATCCACACCATCGAGTCCCAGGGAATCAAGAATATGCAAAAGGTTTGAAAAATTATCGTGAAAGAGTGAAACAGAGGAAGCAAAGGAATTCAATGCGCTCTTTGCATTGGTGATGGCATCAATATCCTGGTCAATGCCGATAAACCGCCCATCCGGCCAGACATCTTCAGCCATGGCAGCGGCATGGCCGCAGCCGCCCAGGGTGCAGTCCACACAGACATTTCCCGGACCAAGTTCGAGGTGTTTTTGTACCTTCTCAGGCATTACCGATCTATGTTCAAATATCATTATTACAACCCCAGGGAGGCTATTTCTTCTCTGACTTCCTCCTTTTCCATTTCCTGCTCCATTTTCTGGTTTTCCTCTTCCCATCTCGGCCTGGCCCATATCTCAAAATGGTCCAGCACCCCGACAAGGACAATCTCCTTTTCCAAACCGGCATAAGCCCTC
>DATFJZ010000314.1:0-3986 GCA_035268945.1 Desulfobacteraceae bacterium
TCTACGCATATCGTGTAGGCATTTTGTTCGTATTCAAGGCGTGACAACCGGAGCATAGTGAGCTATGTGCCGGTTGTCACAACGCAGAAGACGGACAAAATGGCAAGCAGGATGCGTGGATTATTTTTTAGAAGTTCCCTATCCCTTCCGTCCATTGGTCGGATCTCCCTCTGCCATCATCCGGGTCAGCACCTCTTTTTCTTCAGAACCGGGTAGAATGCCCTTGATGAGCACCTGGGCCACCTGGGTGCCGTGCTGGTTGAAGAACCCGGCGCTGGCTTCGGCACGGCCGTCTTCCTCGAGCCGGGTAATGGTGATCCGGCATTCAATGGTGTCGTTAAAGTACACCGGACGAATGAATTTAAAGTCCATGCCCGAGGCCAGCCATCCGACCTGCCCGCCGAACTCACAGATCATTCCCCCCACAAGGAGTCCATGACATATCAGGCCGTCAAACCCCTTGGTGCGGGTCCACCGTTCATCGTAGTGCACCGGGTTGTAATCCCGGGTCACATCTCCGAACTGTTCGGTCTCTTCCCGGAGAAAGGTGCGATGAAGCACAAAGGTATCCCCGGCCTTCAATCCTTGAACCGCTTGTTTACGCATGTTTCTCGACATAGACCCATCCTTGAAATCTTGGGTTGTTTGTAGATGAAATCCTTTGGATCACTGTCCCGGACCATGGACAGAACGAACGTTCCATGGTTCAGAAAAAAACTCAACAGCGACCTTGTCGGCAAAGATCCTGTTTTTGTAAAGCATGGCGAAATAGAGTTCCAGGGCCGCCACCTTTTTTTCATCCAGGTCGCAGAAGAGCAGGTCATAGTAGGTTTGAACCAGGCCGCGGTCAAGGTTGAGCTTTTCTGCGCCGGTGTCGATGACCTTGTCAATGTTGGCGTACCCCTGCTGCCGGGACCGGTGGAACAGCTCCAGGGCCTGCTGCACCGCCTGGGGATTGTTCCGGGCATGGGAGCGCCGCACCACCCACAAGGCAAAGACAAAGGGAAGGCCTGTCAGCTGCTGCCAGAGCTCTCCAAGATCGATGCGATACTCAAACGTCCTCTCCCAGGGCTGGGTCAGGGCGGCATCTCCGATGACAAGGGCGGCATCGGTGTTGTCGGGGATGTCTTCCAGGCAGTGGAGGCGGGTGGTGGTAAAGAAAGGGAGGATTCCCTGCTCGGCAAAGAACAGCTGGACAAGGGCCGTTGAGGTGGCAGACTCGCTGGTGAGCACCACCTGCTTTTTGTCCAGCTGTTCCAACGGATACCGGCTCACCAGAACAACACTCATCACCCTGCCGTCACAGGAGATGGAAAGGTCGGGCAACACCAGCAGCTCTTTGTGGTTCATGCCGTAAAAAGCCGCCGAAACCGGGCTGATCTCAAGTTTTTCCTCTTTGATCATCCGGTTGAGCACCGACGGGGCGCCGTCGGTCATTTCGATCCAGTCGGGCAGAAGCCCGTTGTCCAGTCCGTAATACACCGGGGACGCATTGATATAGTTGATTCTTCCCATGGAGAGGGATGGTTTAGTCATGGTGGGTCACACTTTCCAGAAAGTTGTTGATACTGTTCGGGGAAAGGGGAAGGTATAAACAATCCCCGGTCTTCCCCGGTTCAAGGGTGCCGGCGTTTTTTTCCAGGCCCAGGGCCCCAGCACCGTTCACCGTGGCCATGGCAAAAACAGAGACCGGATCCATGGCGGGGAACCGTTGTACGACAAAGGCCATTTCATCGAAGAGACTCAAAGAATCGCAGCTGGCAAGGCTGTCCGTGCCAAGGGCCGGGGTCAGCCCCGCTTTCAGCATCGCCGGCAGATTCGGCAGTTTTCCGTGGAGATTGACATTGCTCCTGGGGCAGAGAACCGGTTTGGCCCCCCGGGCGGCCACCCGTTCAAAGTCTTTTTCGTCGCAGTTCAAGAGGTGGACAACCAGGGTTTTTTCATCGAGAAGGTTCAGCCGGTCAAGGTAGGCGATCTCCCCCGGCGCCGGCAGGGGCCAGGAGGAGAAATCGATGTGCCTCTCCTGTAGAAAATCGGCCCATTCTCCTTTACCGGTGGTGATAAACTGCCGTTCCTCTTCGGATTCCGCCGCATGGATGGAAAAGCAGAGACCCTTGGCCCGCGCTCTTTCTTTCAATGCGGTGAGCAGGTCCGGGGAAGTGGTGTGGGGGGCGTGGCCGGCAGCTGAAATATCGATTTTCCCAGCGGGATCCTTGAAGAACCCCTTGTGGGGATCCCGGAGGAATCCATCCGCTGCGGCCAGTGGTCCGAGGAACTCGAAAAACCAGGTTCCCCCAAGACCAGCGGCCTTCATGCTCCTGTTTGTGATGCCCAGGGTTGTGATCTCTGCGGCAAAAAGGGTCCCTGACCGAACCAGGTCCCTGGCCCCCTTGTCTGCCCCCTGTACCAGCCGTTCTTCTCCCAGGGCATCCCGCTGCTCTAACAGCTGTTGTACCCAGGCTTTAAACCCCGAATCAAAGGAGAGGCAACGGGCAAGTGCGGAGAGCTCCAGGTGAAGGTGGGCATTGACAAGCCCCGGTACCAGAACACCGGGACCGTGGTCCTTGGCTGCTGTGCCGGGGCGGTGTGTTGACACTTCGGTGATGATGCCGTTGTCCACAGTGACAGCGCCGTTTCGGATCATCTTTTTCGGAGAGACAACCACGGCACCGGCCCTGTGGACCGTCCGGCCCGAACCGTGCCGTATCACCCGGGCACCGGGGAAACACCGCTTCATAGGAAATTGTAAAAACAGTCCCGCTGCTGCTGCTGGAATCCGGCCTCGGTGATGAGGCGCTGGAGCTCCTCCCTTGAGAGCATGAAGTCGACCCCGGCCGACGAGACAACATTCTCCTCGATCATGGTGCTGCCCATGTCATTGGCCCCGTAGAACAGGGCTGTCTGGGCGATCTTGTCCCCCTGGGTCACCCAGGAAGCCTGGATGTTGTCGACGTTGTCCAGGAAGATCCGTGCCAGGGCAAGTAGGCGAAGATAGGCCACGGCACCGGTTTTTTCCACGCGGATCTTTGTGTTATCCGGCTGGAAGGTCCAGGGAATAAAGGCGGTGAACCCCTTTGTCCGATCCTGGAGGCTGCGGATGCTCTCCAGGTGCTCAAAGAGATGAAAAGGCTGCTCCAGGTGTCCGAACATCATGGTGGCACTGGACCGCAGTCCCTGTTCATGGGCCTTTTCCATGACGTCAAGCCACTGACCCGCCGAGCATTTGTTGGGGGAGACCCGGCTTCTGATCCCATCACAGAGGATCTCGGCCCCCCCGCCGGGGATGGAGTCAAGGCCCGCCCGTTTCAATACGGTGATGGTCTCGACAACCGAGAGGCCGACCTTTTCTGCCAGAAAAAAGATCTCCGGGGGCGAAAACCCGTGGATGTGTATCCTGTGGTTCTCCTTGATGTGCTCGAGAAGACCGGTATAGAAATCCAGGTCCAGGTCGGGATGCATCCCCCCCTGGAGGAGGATCTGGGTGCCTCCCAGGGCAATGGTCTCGTCGATCTTGGTCGAGAGCTCCTGCTTTGAAATCACGTACCCCTTCCGGCTTTCCGGGGTTTTGTAAAAGGCGCAGAAACGGCACCCGGAAACACAGATATTGGTGTAGTTGATGTTCCTGTCCACAACATAGGTGACAATGCGGTCGGGGTGAAGATGAAACCGCCGCTTTTCGGCAAGGCGGGCCAGGGTAAGCAAGTCGCCCTCCTGAAACAGGGCCAGTCCCTCCTCCTTGTCGATCCGCTCCATGGCCGCTGCTTTTGCAAGGGTACGATCAATTGTTTTCATTTACCACTCCGTAAAACGAATCCCTCTCAACGGGGTTGAACCCCGACGCTGTGATCATCTTCTCCATCTGGTCCCTGGTCAGTCCCTTTGCCGACCTGGCCCCGGCGGTGTGGGTGATACGCTCTTCAATAATGGTACCGTCAAGATCGTCGGCGCCGTAGGAGAGGGCCACCTGGGCGAGTTTTTCTCCGATC
>DATFJZ010000315.1:0-6489 GCA_035268945.1 Desulfobacteraceae bacterium
CCGTCTGCACCGTAAACTTCCTTGGCAACCTTTTCAATTCGATCCTTAACAGGCATATCCAGTTCATAAAGGTATTGAAAGTCGGTTTTTTCCTCGCATGCGTCAATAATCGCGTCGGCAAACTCCAGAGCTCCGTCTCCACCTTGCTCCCAGTGCCTTGACAGGGCGACCCGTGCCCCTTCGGCCTCTGCAAGCTCCCTGACCTTGGCGATTTCGGCATCGGTGTCGGTGTAAAATGCGTTGATGCACACCACAGGGCTGATGCCTGCTTTTTTAACATTTCGAACATGGTGGAGGAGGTTTTTACACCCTTCAGCAACCCATCCGACATTCTCGCCTTTGTACTCGTCAGGCATGGGCTTTCCAGGAACAGGAACAGGTGCTCCGCCGTGGCATTTAAGGGCCCGGATGGTGGAGACAACAACGGCTGCATCCGGTGTAAGACCGGAAAAACGGCATTTGAGGTTCCAGAACTTTTCAAAACCGATGTCGGCACCAAAACCGGACTCGGTCACGTGGTAATCGGCGAGTTTCAGCCCGACACGATCGGCAATGATCGAACTCTGGCCGATGGCGATATTGGCGAAGGGTCCGGCATGCACCTGTACCGGCTGACCCTCAAGGGTCTGCATCAGGGTGGGATTCAATGCATCCACCATCCAGGCTGTCATGGCGCCGGCCACCTCGAGATCGCCGGTGGTGACGGGATTGCCCCGTTTGTCATAGGCCACAACGATTTTTTCCATTCGTCTGCGCATGTCGGCCAGGTCATTGGCAACGGCCAGGATCGCCATGATTTCAGAAGAGACGGCAATGGCGAATTTTGACTTCATCATGAAACCGTCGGATTTTCCGTTGACCCCGTCGATACCGATGATGATATTGCGAAGTGCCTGGCAGCAGAAATCCATGATCCATCCCATCTCCACCTTTGTGGGATCGATATCCAGACGTCTCATATTGGAAAGGCGGGCCAGCTGCTCATCGTTGTAGTTTCTCTCGTGCTGCATGCGGGAGGTGAGGGCAACCATTGCCAGGTTGTGGGCGTTCATTATGGCATTGATATCGCCGGTGCAGCCAAGGGAGAAAGGCGTCAGGGGGATGCACTGGGCAAGGCCTCCACCGGCTGCAGATCCCTTGATGTTCATGGTGGGTCCGCCGGAAGGCTGGCGAATGGCTGCGCCAACATTCTTTCCCCTTTTTCCAAGCCCCTGGACAAGACCCATGGCTGAGGTGGATTTACCCTCTCCAAGGGGGGTGGGAGTGATGGCCGTAACATTGATGTATTTGCCGTCGGGTTTGCCTTTCTGCCGCTCAAGAACCTGGCGATAATCGATTTTTCCAAGATAATGGCCCTGGGGAAGCAGCTCTTCCGGTGTCAGACCGTACTCTTCTGCAACCTGATACACTTTTTTCATCCGGGATTCGGCTTCTTCGGCAATTTCCCAGTCTGCATGCTTGGTTGGATCTAATGCCATGTTGTACTCCTTTTAGCGATTTGGGCCCAGGGGTTGAGCCCGTTTAAGTATGTTTGAAAGAACACACGATAAGCACCAGCAATTCCAGGTGGCCGGTTCCTGCCAACGCTGCCATGGAAGGTTCCTCTGCCATGGGGGTAGGCAGAGGTCAATGCCCCCTGGGCTCGAATTGACAGCCCAAATGAAAACTGCTGGATAAGCGTACCTGATTTTCACAGGGGAATAATCTAATAATGAGGTTTTACAGTCAAGTAATATTTTAAAAAAAATTAAAAAAAATTAAAAACGACAAGCGTTGCCTTCACCGGTGAAAAAGGGCGGCAATGAGAATGCCCATGAACAACCACGGCATAGCTCCTGTGATCCCTGGAAACCGGGAAAATCTTTTTTCTTTATAACCAATTTTCACATGCTGCATGAAATTCATTTAGTAATTTCGCAAAAAATAGTGACAACGATTTATTTTTTGTTTTTCGTTCATTAAATATTAAAAATTTTAAATCAACTCATCTATTGACAAACAGGAACAGTGGTTGTATTGAAATGTACGATACATATGGAGTCTCACTTCAAATTAAGGTACAAGGTGAACTGAGTTGATGATAAACACAAACACAACACCATCCTCTTGTCTTGCTGATAAGTCCAAGCCCACCCGATTTTGCGGCAGGAATGTCTTTTTTTCTTCCGACAGCAATCCAATCTTTTTTTTAAACTCCAGCCATCGTAATTTAATACATTTTTGTATTGATGATAACCACCCTGCAACCAACAAAAACTATCAATCCATAAGGAGGTAAACGTGGGATTTGAAATCACAAAAGAATCCTATGCCGGCGGCATCAAGGGAATCACCATTGGAAAAGGTGATAAAGCTGTAACCATCGGCGGAGAAACCTGTTACCCGTTTTATCAATTTGAGGGGGAAACTCCCAACAAGCCTGTGATCGCCATGGAAGTATGGGACATGGAACCCCCCGAGTGGCCTGAAGCCGCCAGGGCCCCGTTCAAGGACGTGATAGCGGATCCTGCGGCCTGGGCAAAAAAATGCGTGGAAACCTATGGGGCACAGATCATCGTTCTCCAGCTCAAATCCATAGATCCCAACGACCAGGATGCCTCCCCTGCAGAGGCAAGTGCCACGGTTAAAAAAGTACTCGAAGCCGTTGATGTGCCCCTGATCATCTGGGGTTGCACCGCTCCTGAAAAGGATGAGGCGGTTTTGAAAAAAATTGCCGAGGATTGCGACGGAGAAAATCTCATCCTCGGTCCAGTGGAAGAGAAAAACCACAAGGGCATCGGAGCAGCTGCCCTTGGATACAAACACGCCGTCGTCTCCTCTTCTCCCATTGATGTCAACCTGGCCAAACAGGTGAACATCCTCCTGGAAAACCTCGGCATGCCCCTGGGTAATGTGATCGTTGACCCGACAACCGGTGGACTGGGATACGGTCTGGAGTACACCTATTCGGTGATGGAGCGGTTGAACCAGGCGGCCATGACCCAGGGAGATGACAAGCTCCAGAATCCCATGATCAACAACCTTGCCAATGAAGTCTGGAGATGCAAGGAAGCCAAACAGCCGGTGGAAGAAGCCCCTGAACTGGGCGATCCGGAACGTCGTCCCATCCTCATGGAAGCCGTGGGTGCCATCACCTACCTCATGGCCGGCTCCAACGTGTTGATCATGCGCCACCCCGAAGCCATCAAGCTTACGAAATGCTTTATCGACTGCATTACAGACGGTGGTTCTGCCATGGAAACCGGCCCCATTGCAAAACAGCTGGATGATGTGGAAATCGATTTTGCAGCCCTGGCTCCCGAGCCGGATCTGACCATTGAAGCGGATAAAGCAGCGGCCCCTGCCAAAAAAGCAGCAGCCCCCAAGGAAGCGGCAAAACCTGCTGCGGCACCCAAGGCCGAGGCCAAACCGGAACCGGCCAAACAGGCGCCCCCTGCAAAAGAAGCAGCGCCTGCCGAGGAAGCGGCCCCTGCTGTGGATAAAGAGGCCAAGGCAGAAGCCGATGCCAAGGCCAAAGCTGATGCGGAAGCAAAAGCCAAGGCCGATGCCGAGGCAAAAGCCAAGGCCGATGCCGATGCCAAGGCCAAGGCGGAAGCCGATGCCAAGGCCAAAGCCGATGCGGAAGCCAAGGCCAAAGCCGATGCTGAGAAAAAAGCCGAGGCCGATGCCGTGGCGGCAAGGGAAGCCGAGGAAGCCGCCATCAGAGAGAAGAGAGCCGCTGAAAGGGAAAAACAGGCCGCCGGTCGTACAGCTGCCCCAACAGCAAAGGTTACCATGACAGCGGCAAACAACCAGATGTCAGAGCTTGACAAGATTCTTGCCAGACTCAACCGTATCCACAGAAAAGACAAGGTTTAGATCATAAGCAATTGACCAGACAGATGCCTTTTTTAATAAATGATTATTCTGCAAAATCATTAAAAATAACCATGAGGAGGAACCTCTAATGGCAGTAGAGAAAAAAGCAAAGGTTGCTAAAAAAGAGAAAGCACCGAAAGTTGCAAACCCAGTTGATGCAACAATAGACAAGGGAAGCCAGGAAATGCTGGCCCGGGCACAGAAGCTCGGCATTGACACGGTATTCGACCGGGCCGTCACCATGAAGGCGTGCAACTTCGGCCTCCAGGGAACCTGCTGTAAAAACTGTTCCATGGGACCGTGCAGGCTTCCTTTACCCAAGGACGGCATCGAAGGCGAAGACACGCGAAAAGGCCTCTGTGGAGCAACGGCCAACACCATCGCGGCACGAAACTTCATCCGGATGATCGCCGGGGGCGCATCTGCCCATTCCGACCACGGCCGCTGCGTTGCCGAGGTGTTTTTATCGGCGGCAAGGAAAGAGTCCGACGCCTACAAAATCAAGGATACGGAAAAACTGCTCTCCATCGCCCCCTATCTTGAGGTTGCTGTAACCGTTGAAGAGGATGGCGAGGAAAAGGACAGGGACATTGATGAGATCGCCCTGGAAGTTGCCGAGAAAGCCCTGGCCGAATGGGGAAAACCCGAAGGCGAACTACTCTACGCCAAAAGAGCCCCAGCAACCCTTTACGAAAAGTGGAAAAAACAGGGTGTCATCCCGCGTAACATCGACAGGGAAATCGTCGAAATCATGCACCGCACCCACATGGGTGTTGACCAGGATTACAAGAACCTGATGAAACAGGGAACAAGGGCCGCCCTTGGCGACGGATGGGGTGGATCTATGCTGGCCACAGACCTCCAGGATGTCCTATTCGGTACCCCCTACCCCCTCCAGTCCGAGGCCAATCTCGGCATCATGAAAGAGGACCATGTCAACATCATCGTCCACGGCCACGAGCCGGTTCTCTCGGAGATCCTCGTCGCCGTTTCCCAGTCCCAGGAAATGCTGGACTACGCCAAGGAAAAAGGCGCCAAGGGAATCCAGCTGGGCGGCATCTGCTGCACGGCCAACGAAATCCTCCAGCGGCACGGCATCCCCACGGCAGCCACTTTTCTCCAGCAGGAGCTGGCCATTATCACAGGCGCCTGCGACGCCATGGTGGTGGACATCCAGTGCATCATGCAGAACCTTGCCAATGTTGCCAAGTGTTTCCATACCAAACTGATCACCACCCACCCCATTGCCAAGATGGAGCAGGACAACGTGATCCACATTGAGTTTGACGAGCACCACGCCCTGGAAGATGCCAAACGCATTGTCAAGATGTCCATTGACAATTTTGCAAACCGCGGCACCGATGTTGTGATTCCGCCCTACAAGACCACCCAGGTGGCCGGATTCGGCGTGGAATCCATCCAGTACCACCTCGGCGGCACCTTCAGGGGGACCTACTACACCCTCAACGACAATATCATCAACGGCCGTATCCGCGGTATTGCCGGTGTGGTCGGCTGCAACAACGCCAGAACCAAACACAACGAAGGCCACATCAAGGTGGTCAAGGAGCTGATCAAGAACGACGTCATTGTTCTGACCACGGGCTGTAACGGTATTGCCTGCGCCATGGAAGGGCTTTTGACCCCCGAGGCGGCCGCTGTCCACTGCGGCCCCGGCCTTGCCGAGGTGTGCGAGACCGTCGGCATCCCGCCGGTTCTCCATCTGGGATCATGTGTGGACAACAGCCGTATCCTTTTGGCAGCCACCGAAGTGGTCAAGGCCGGCGGGCTTGGCAACGACATCTGCGATCTTCCCGCCGCGGGCAGTGCACCGGAATGGATGAGTGAAAAAGCCATCTCCATTGGTCACTATTTTGTTGCCTCAGGGGTTTACACGGTGTTCGGAGTCACCCTGCCCACCTCGGGTGCCCCGGTTTTCCACGATTACCTCTCCAAGGAACTTGAAAAAACCTACGGCGGCAAATGGGACCTTGAAATCGATCCGATCAAGCATGCCCAGAAGATGATTGCCCACATTGACAAAAAACGAAAAGAGCTTGGCATTGACAAGGCCAGGGACAGGGTTCTCATGGACATGGCCGACCGCCAGGCCCTTGAGGCGTAACCGGTCCCCGATTCAAAAAAGGCTTAATCAAATACTAATGATGAAAAATCCTCAACGAAGGAGGAACAGATGTCAAAATTAATAGCATTTGCAGCTATTCAGGGTGGATATAAAGTCGTATCAGAGGCAGAGGGTCTTTTAAACAACGCCCTCAAATCATACAATGCAGACACCAAGGTTGAATTTCCCAACACCGGATATTTCCTTCCAGTTATCTATTCGCTGACAGGGCTGAAGGTCAAAAACCTGGAAGACCTTAAAAAACCACTGGAATTTGCCAGAGGACTTCTCCCCCCCCATGTAAAGGGCAAAAACCACCTTCCCTTTCTCGGGCCCCTTCTCGATGCCGGCATGGCCGGTATTATCGCCTATGAGATCAAGGAAGGCATCCGGGCGGTAACCGATCCGGACTTCTACTATCCCCATGAAGATCCCGATGTGGAAAACGGCAAGATCTGGACCGGCCCGGCCGACGATACCATCCTCAGGAAAAGAGGGGTGGAGTT
>DATFJZ010000316.1:0-2629 GCA_035268945.1 Desulfobacteraceae bacterium
AAACGATGTTGACCACCAATCCGACAACAGCCACCACAATGGCCTGGTTAAAGAGAATATCAACGGGAAATATCAGCCGTTCGATGGATTCAACCGCCATGGCTGCCGCAGCAATCAAGAGCAGAATCGCATTGGTATACCCCCCAAGGACACCGACTTTACCAGTACCGAAACTAAATTTTGGGTTGGTCCTTTGTTTTCTGGCAAAGACATAGGCCGCCAGAGTGATGAACAGGGCCAAAGCATGGGTCCCCATGTGGATGCCGTCGGAAAGCAGGGCCATGGATCCGGAAATCAGCCCTGAAACGATCTCGGCAACCATGGTCACCAGGGTAAGAATGACCACAACCAGGGTTACCCGCTCATTGTTCCGGGTCTGGGGTTTTTCACCGATGGTGCTGCAATTGCTTTTCATTTTATCAGTTCTCAGGTGAGTTTCCCGACAAATTTGATGCAGTCCCTGGGGCATTTTTCCAGTGCCTTTTCGACCCCTTCCACCGCATCGGGCCCGTAACAGTTGTAGTCGGCAACGGCAAGGTCTCCCTTCATGGGAAACACATCGGAAAGACGGGAGCAGGCCTTGCAGCCGATACAGCCTTTCTGGCAAACCGATGAGACATCCTTGCCCTTGTCCGTGTTGGAGCAGGCAACAACGGGCATGGCAGGCCGGATGAAATTTTCAATGGAGATGATGTGCCTGGGGCAAGCCTTGGCACAGGCGCCGCACCCCACGCATTTGTCATAATCCACAACGGCCAGGTCGTCGACAACGTGGATGGCATCGTAGTTACAGGCATTAACACAGTCCCCGAAACCAAGACAGCCAAAGGTGCACCCCTGGATACCGGCCACAAACTGGGCAGCGGCACAGCGATGCTCCCCCCGGTAGTCGACCCTGCCCAGGTGGCTTTCACCATCGGCACCACAGTGGACAATGGCCCGGAAAACCATGGATTTTCCGGCATCAACGCCCATGATGGCGGCGATGTTCACCGCGCAGGATTCGCCCCCCACCGGGCACTTGTGCACCGGGGCATTGTCCGTGACAACAGCCACGGCATACTCGCTGCAGCCCAGGTACCCGCACCCGCCGCAGTTGGCGCCGGGAAGGGCCTCCAGGACCTCCTCCACCCGGGGGTCGGACTCCACGTGAAAGGCCTTGCTGGCCCAGCCGAGAATATACGACAGGACCACCGCCATGGAGATCATGGTCAAAGCGGCAATGCCGATGGTAATTGCGGTGGTTGTCATGGCCGCCTCGCCCGGGAAAGAGCCGTATCCAGTGAAAGCCGGCACAAACGGCCCTCCCCTTGATCGAGGAGAACGGTTTTTTCAATGGCAGGGTCCGGGGTTAAGGCCCTGCGTATTCCCGAATCCACGCCGTTGAACCCCATAAAGGCCAGGGCCAGGATCCCCCCGACGATGAGGGTGATGGCTGCGCCCTGGAAGGGTTTGGGTACATCGCAGATCTCAAGCTCCTCCCTGATGCCGGACATGATCACAATGGCCAGGGTAAACCCCAGGCCCCCGAAAATGGAGAACACCAGCGCCCTGCCAAGATCCCAGGCATCTGCCGGGTTGTCCACCCCGGCAATATTGCTCATGATGGTCAGACAGGCAAAGAGGATGGCGCAGTTGGTGGTGATCAAGGGCAGAAATACCCCGAAGGACCTGTACAGAAAGGGGAAGAACTTCCGGACATACATCTCGACAAACTGTACCGACGAGGAGATGGAGAAGATATAGACGATATAGCTCAGCACGGTGAGGTCGATACTGGCCGCAGCCTCCTTGGAGAGAAAGAACGAGGCCACAAACGATGAAACAGGGGCCCCGGGCACCAGCACCAGGGTGGTGATGGACCAGCTGAGAAGAGCGGCAATGGAGATAACAAAGGTGACGGCGCACCCCATGCCAAAGGCCATGTCCACCCGCTTGGACACACCGATAAACGGACAGATCCCCACAAAATAGTAGAGAACAAAGTTGTTGATCACGGCAGCGCTCAGGGCAAGAAGGCCCAGGTCTATCAGATAATTCATCCCTTTCTCCCGGCTCTTTTCTGTTCAACAAAATTCACAAGCCCCAGAAGAAGCCCCAGGGTGAGAAACGCCCCCGGAGGCAGTACCATGATCACCCAGTCCGGCCAGGCGGCGGGCAGCACCTGGATATTGAAAAACATGCCCGTGCCGAGGATCTCCCGCACCGCTGCAATGCTGGCAAGGGCCAGGCCAAACCCGATGGACTGTCCGATGGCATCCGAGGCCGCCGTCACCACGGACTGCCGTGAGGCACACACTTCGCACCGGCAGATGATCAGGCAGTTCACAATGATCAGGGGAATGTAAGGACCAAGGGCCTTGCTCATCTGGTAGAGATAGGCGGCCAGCACCCGGTCGGCAATGGTGACAAAGGTGGCAATGGTCAAGGTAAAGATCACAATGCGTAGATGGGGTTTCAACAGGTTCCGGATCAGGCTGATCACCACATTGGCACAGAGCAGAACAAAGGCCACGGAGCAGGCCATGGTAACGGCCGAGACCATGTTGTTGGTGACGGCCAGGGTCGGGCAGAGTCCGAGCAGCTGGCGGTAAACCGGATTTTCAGGCAGTATTCCCTGGACAAAGCG
>DATFJZ010000317.1:0-5248 GCA_035268945.1 Desulfobacteraceae bacterium
CATCTTTTCAGTGGCTGTTGCCTCCGCTGTGATCTGTCTCATCCTTGCCCTGGGCAGTGCCGTTTCCCGGTTTGATTCCGGCAGAATAAAACGGCAATAATCGGGCTAACCTTATTTTTGGGGACCTTCATCATCATTTCATCCAAAAAATTGAAATTACATCTGTTTCTTTCAAAAAAAACTCGATGTGGTGCAGGAAAAGCCGATGTATGCCGGTTTGGTCTCCTTGAGGCAGGCTGCAACCACGGTTTTTGAATCGGGGTGGGCGTAGCAGTCGATGATGTCGTTGTCAATGCCGTGCCGGTCAAGGTAGGCAGCGATGCTGGCAAGGCCCAGGGGGGGCATGATATTGGCCATGCGGGACACGTCGGTCTCGGCATTTTTTGAGCTGTATCCCAGAGGATGAACCAGCAGGATGCGGGGAGGACGATCAGATCTGTCTGGCATGTTTTGCTCCTTTTGCTTTTTTGGTCCTGTCACCGGCAAAAGAAACCAGCATGTCCCACAGCAGCCCCTTGAACCCGAAGAGGTGCAGCGCCTTCAACCTTGCCTGGCCCTTTTCCGGGGGGAAGATGCGATCCTTTCGTTTGTCAAAGGCCCTGGTGATCAAGGTTTCCATCTCCTGCTTGTCAACAAGAGGAGAGCAGTAATAGCTTGGCTTTATCAGGCTGTCCGTTTCGGAGATGATCCCCTGGCGGACGGCTATCTCCCGGATGCCGGTCCGGGGCAGAATCCGGATGCCGGAAAAGGCGAAAACCGCGCATCCGGTGAGGCGGTCGATGTTCTCAAGACCCTGGATAACGGTCTGTTTTGTCTCATTGGGCCCGCCGAACATGAAAAAGTGAGCCGAGGGAATTTCCTGTCTGACGCTGATGTCATTGAACGCAAGCACATCCTCAAAGGAGAAGGACTTGTTGATTCCCCGTAAGGTGGTGTCGCAGGCGGCATCCGATCCCACCTCCATGGCGTAGAGACCGGCCGCCTTGAACAGGGCAAGCTCCTCCTCCGTGGTGCTGCAGGGCCTGAAATAGGCGGCCCAGCGGATATTGCATCCCTGCCGGATCATCTCCTCGGCCACCTGGATGCAGTGGCCCGAGCTGTCGTTGAAAACAGAGTCCGTAAAAAATACCGTGTCAACACCGTGCTCTTTTTCCATGCGTTTGAGATTTTCAGCAACAAACCCCGGTTCCTGCCTTCGAAAGGCGCTGCCCTCGATGGCGGGGTAGGAGCAGTAGTTGCACTGGTGGGGACAGCCTCTCTTGGTCTGGTAGTTGAGCATTCCGCTTTCTGAAAGGTAAAAGTCGGCAAGTCCCTTCTCGTAAAGGGGGGCGGAAAAACCGGTGGTGGTGATGGGGGTATCGTTGCCGTAGATGATCCGGGCCGGTTCTTCTCCCCGAATGAGCTCATCGGCAAGATCGCACAGGGCCGTTTCCCCTTCCCCGGCAATGCCGTAGTCGGCCCCGGTATAGTCGAGGATTCTGTGGGGCATGATGGAAAAGGCCGAACCTCCCATGACCACGGGTGCTGAATCATGGGCTTTTATCCGCTGCACCAGCTGTTTGACCTTTTCCAGGTACCAGTTGTCCTCCAGGGCCATGGAGTCGACATTGTCGATGTTTCGAACCGAGATGCCGACAAGGTCCGGTTTGAAACGGGATATCCTGGCAAGGAGGAGCTCCACGGCCTTTTCCCCCTTTTCCAGGCAGTCAAACTGCTCCACAACGTGGCCGGCCGATACTGCCGCCGATGCAACACAGGCCATGCCCAGGGGGTACACGGAAAACGGCTCATTGGCGGTGTTGGACGACACCAGAAGAATTCTGCTCATGACAGGGTCTCTTTTCGGAAACGTCGTTGCTTCCGGGGGTTGTACCGCCGGTGGGTGTTGTCGAGGATCTCTTTTTTCATCACCTTGAAGAAGAGGTCCCCCATCTTTGTCTGGTAGCCGCCGTCGGCGTAAAAGCTGTCCCAGGCGTAGTCGTACAGGGTTTCCAGTTTTTCCGGGGAGAGCTTTTTCGGCTGGAAAACGGCCTTGCCGCAGGTGTAGTCGATCCAGTTGCTGCTTAAAATCCGCCCCTGTTTTTTGAACTTCTCCCGGATGGGGGATTTGGGGAAGGGGGTGAGGATGGTGAATTCGGCCAGGTCCAGCTGGATCTCCATTAAAAAATCCACCAGCTTTTTGATGTCGGTTTCGTCCTGGTCGTCGGTGCCCAGAAGAATCGTCCCTTCTACGCCGATGCCGTGATCCTTGAGCCGTTTGACCCGGTTTCGGATCACATCGGATCTGTCGAAGATCGCCTGGTAAACGTACCAGCAGCCGGCATCTGCGGCAAGCTTCAGCACCTCGTCATCGTCCAGGACCGGGTGGGAGACCCATTTCTTTTTCAGGGGAATCATGGCGGAGAAGAGCTCTTTGAGCCACCCCTTGTCCTGGGCAAGGGAGTTGTCCACAATAAAAAGGCGGTTGTTGGGGATCGCTTCCATCTCCTCGATCACCTTGTCGATGGGGCGGGGCCGGAACTGCCGCCCACCGAGAAAACCGTTGCAGCAGGGAAAGCAGTTGAACCGGCATCCCCTGGAAGCGTGGACCAGGTCCAGCATCTGGGTGCCCCGGTAGTTGTACCGCTCCCTGTCCAAGATCTCCCTCCTGGCCGTTCCAACGCTTTTGATAACGGGGAAGTTGTTCATGTAGTCGTACACTTTTTGGGGCCTGTTCTCTTCAAAATCCCTGATCACCTGTTCCATGCGGCCTTCGGCCTCGCCAAGGAAGACGGCATCGGCATGGGCCATCACCTCGCTGGCGTGGAGCATCACGGCAATGCCGCCAAAGAGAACCGGTTTTCCCATCTCCCGGTACCGGTCGGCAATCTCAAAGGCCCGCGGGAGCTGACAGGTGAGCAGCACCGAGATGGCGATGATGTCAAAGGAGGGGTCCCAGTCAAAGGCCTGGACATTTTCATCGATAAATTCAAGCTCCACCCGGGAGGGCAGGGCTGCTGCGAACACCACCGGTCCGTGCGGGGGGAGGTGAAACTCGGTCTGTTTTTCAAGTTTGGGCCAGGTGGGGTACACCAGCTGCATTCTCATAACGGTTTTCCTTTTTAGGGTCAAGGCCCGATACAAGCCGTTTGTCCGGACCGGCTGCCGGTGCACAACGACTTTCGGGTTTTTGACATGTCTGTTTTATTCATCCTCTCTTTTACAGGCCCTTCCAAGGGCGGCAAGATCGTTGTAGATTCTCTCTCTGTACCGTACACCGTTCCCCTTTTCCATGCTCTGAACCGTTCCGTAACCAGCACGTTTTCCCTTTTTGTCAAGGACAAAGAAAAGGGCCCCGGGGATGGTTTCCGGGGCGAGATCCACAAGGTCCGGGGGGACAAGGTCGCAGATGCCGCACACCACCCTGGTTGAAACACTGCTTTCCAGAAGGTCCATGGCCATGAAGAGCCCCTCCATGCCGCTGGTTTTTCCCTCGTTGATGACAAAGGTCTCCCCGGTAAATCCGTAGTAGATGCAGGCCTCTCCAAGGAAGCTGTTGGGCAGGGTGTAGGCGAACAGGGCAGGGCTCGCACACGCCTCTTTGCCCGGTACCAGGGTGGTGTGGTAGGCAAGGTCCGTGTCCAGGCAGCCGAAAACCGTTGATGCGATAATGGCGGTATTGTCCGTTTCAGCGGCAGACCCTGCATCCTCAAGGGCATAGGTCAGGGCGGCAAACCCCAGTTTTGAAAAACGGTCCATGCGGCCAAACGGCTTGTAGGGACGGTCCAGCACCTCCTTCCGGCTCAGTTTTGGCAAAAGACCGGGGTTGTTTTCGTGGAGGACCGTCTGTTTTCCATTGCCGTGGGAACGGGGCGAGACCCATCCCATGCCCGAAATTGTGGCTTCCATCATCTCCTCCTCTTCTGCAGAACCAGGGCCCCATTGATGCCGCCGAATCCTGAGTTGGTGGTCAGAAGATGGTCGCTGTCAAAGGGCTGGTGCCGGCTGCTGATCATGCTGCCGGCCCCTGTTTCAGGGCTGGTGAACCCCGGGGTTCCCGGCACCACCTGGTGGTCCAGCATCCTGATTCCCAATGCTGCTTCAATACCGCCGCAAGCCCCCAGGGTGTGGCCGATGGCCCCCTTGACCGAGCCGGCCGCCGGCCCCTGACTGCCGAACAGGGAGTGGAGGGCTGTCAGTTCCATGGCATCGTTGTATACCGTGCCGGTGCCGTGGGTGCTGACGGCGCCGATCCTGTCAGGGGGGATGCCGGCCATGGCAAGGGCATGGGATACGGCCCTTTTCAATCCGCAGCCGTTCCTGGCAGGGGCCGTGATGTGGGTGGCGTCGTTGGCAATTCCCCATCCGGTAATGAGGGCTTTCTCCTCGATGCCTTCTTTTTTCATTTTTTCTTCGCTGAAGAGAACCAGGGCCGCGGCCCCGTCGCCCAGGGTCAGGCCGTCCCTCTTGCTGTCAAAGGGTCTTGCCGGGGTGGAGGACATCGCTTTCAGCGCTGAAAAACCGGAAAAGACAAACTCGCTGATGATATCCACGGCGCAGACAAGGACAGAGGAGGCCCTTCCCGATGCAATGAAAGCGGCCGCCTTGGCCAGGGCGATGGTTGACGAGGTGCAGGCCGCACTGATGTTGATCCCCTGGTGGGCCAGGCCGAGGCGCCGGGCAATATATCCCGGCAGGGAGGAGATGATGAGCTGTTCTCGTGAAATTTTTGTTCCCCTTCTGGTGGTTTCAAGAACCTCGATGCCCCCTTTGGTGGATGCCGTCAAGACAAGGGTGTCCCGGGGCAGGGGGGGCAGCTGTTCCATAACCCTGTCGGCCAGCTGGAAGACCATCGCTTTTTTGCTGTCCGGCACCAGGTCGTTGATCAGGGCGGCACAGGAGCTGATGTAGTTGTCCGTTGCAAACCGGGTTGCCGTTGTGATGGCGCTCTCTCTGTCAAGCAGGCCCTGCCACAGGGCTTCCAGATCATCCCCCATGGCGGTGATCGCCCCGGTGTGGACCACAGCGACCTGGTTCATTTCAGCGCCCCCGCTTTCCACCTGCTGCAGAAATTCCGGTAGTACTCAGGCTGGGTGAGAAAGAGCTCATAGGTGTCATCCAGGAGCATCTGCACGGTGTATCCCGTTGCAGCGGTTTCTCCCCGGCTGTTGGTTATGATGTAGTCATAGTTGATCCGTGCCGCGTCGGAGTAGTGGAGGCGGCCCTGGATGGTGATGGTCTCCCTGAATCTCAACGGGGAGATGAAATC
>DATFJZ010000318.1:0-5306 GCA_035268945.1 Desulfobacteraceae bacterium
CAGACAGATCTACACGGGCAGCCGCCTGTCGGAATACGTTCCCATCGATAAGCGGGAAGTCAATTAACAGCTTGTGGGGTCAGGATGGCCCCACCCGTCAAAGCGTGATTTCCCATGTCCCGGCAACAGAATAAGGACCGCCGTTGAAATAAAGAGAACAGAAATTGCGCCGAACGTTTGCCAGGGATCGGCGGATGACGGGTTGCCAACGCGGGGCGCCCAGGCCGCCGGTTCTGCCGGCGGCCGTTGAATTGGTCAGGAGTGAAACATCACACGCCCTGTCTTATCGGTGGCATATCCGCCAAGGGCGGCAACCCGGTTTTTAAAGTCATCGGTGTCGATGGTTGCCAGCCGCTGCTGCACGGATTTTCCGGTGTAGAACCTGTCCGGAATCACCAGATCGTATTCTTCGGTGACCACGGGGATGAAATCCAGATCCAGTGCCCTTGCCGCCGCATGGATGCCGAGTCCCCCATCGGCCCTGCCGGACAGCACGGCAACGGCCACTGACATGTGGGTGTACTCTTCGTTTTCATAGCCGGATATGTCCGAAGGGCTTATGCCAAGGCTCTTTAGCCTGTAATCCAGGAGAATACGGGTGCCGGAGCCCGGCTGTCGGTTGATGAAAAAAAGATCGCTGTTCTTGAAATCCTCCACCCCTTTTATCTGTTTGGGGTTGCCCCTGGGAAGGATCAGTCCCTGGTCCCGCATCACGAGGTTGACCACCCACACCTTTTCGTCGGGCAGGTATTTTTTGATGTACGAGACATTGTAGGTGCCGTCTTCCGGATCGAGGAGATGGGCCCCTGCCATGTGACAGGCCCCTTTTTTGATTGCCATGAGACCGCCCATGCTTCCCACATGGCTGGAGCTGATGCTGACACTGCCGGATTTTCTTCTGATCTGGTCGGCCAAAAGATCCAGGGTGTTGTCGTGGGACCCGGTGATGACGATGGTGTTTTTGATGGCATCAGGGGAGCGGAGCAGTTCGGCTTCTGTCTTTTCCCCCTGGCCGATTCCTTCTGAATCTGCGGGTATCCGTATGATTCCGTCCGCCTCGGTAAGGGTGGTAATGCTTCCCGACCCCCGGGGCAGCTGGGAGGCGATCAATCGGTCGTCAACGGCACCGATTTTCACCCTGACAAACTCTTCCTGGCCCAATTTTGACGGAATCTTCCTTGCCGGCTCAACCTCACATGTTTGCCCCTCTCTCTCTTCAAGTCCCTGCATCTTCAGCAGCAGGGGTGCGGCAAACTGTTCAAAGGCCACAATGGCAGAGACCGGGTAGCCTGGAATACCGAAAACCGGTTTGCCATTGACCTCACCAAAAAGCACCGGTTTGCCGGGCATCATGGTGACCCCGTGGAGGAACACCTCGCCCAGGGCGGAAACAACGGGTTTTGCAAAATCCTCTGAACCGGCTGACGAGCCTCCCAGGATACACACCATGTCATAATCACCATCAACGGCATCTTTGACGGCCTGCTGGATCCCCTCCACCGTGTCCTTGAGCATGGGATGGCACTGGTGATCTGCCCCGTATCGGGTGCACAGGGCACCGAGCACAGAGGCGTTGGATTCGATGACCTCTCCGGGCTTCAGCGGCTCTTTGCCTGCCTCCTGCCACGGCTTCAGCTCGTTTCCCGTGGGGATGAGCAGCACCTTTGGTCTTTTTCTGACGGAAACGGAGAAAACACCTCCGGAGAGCAGGGCACCCACGCAATACGGGGTGATGGTGTGCTCCCGGGGGAAGAGAAGCTCGGTGGCAACAATGTCTTCCCCCATTTTTCTGACATTCTGCCACGGGAAGACAGGGGCCTCGATTTCCACCTGGTGGTCATCGAGGATGTTCAAATGTTCGATCATGATAACGGCATTGCACCCTTCGGGGAGAACGTGGCCCGTGTTGACCCAGAAGGCGTTCCTGTCGGGAACAATGGTTTTGGGATTCTCTTCACTGGCGCCGAAGGTTGTCTGGGCATCAACGGCAATGCCGTCCATGGCCGCTGCATGGAAATTGGGGGAGGAGAGGGCGGCCAGGGCGGGTTCCACGAGCACCCTGCCCACGGCCCGGGGCGGGGCAAGGGCCTCAATGGCTGTGAAGGGGAGAGGGGAAAAGCGATCAAAGAGGAGTCTTTTCGCCTCTTGGATGCTCTTCATATCAAGGTATACATTCCGCTTTGAATTCATTTTTTCATGCCTTTTGGAGGCTTGATCAGGCCCCCGTTGTCTCTTACCACAGTCGAGGATGGGACCGGTATTATGATCAAGCATCTTTTGTGTCACATCGGTATAATATCAACAGGAGTGTCTTTTTCAACCCCTTCCAGATTGTCGTTGATTTCAAGGAGTCCATCGGCATGGACCATGGTCCGGATCAGGCCGGACTTGCCAAGGACGGGTTCGGCAAGGGTGCGCTTGTCCTGCTTCAAAAGCCGCACCCGCACAAAATCCCGCCTTCCCTGGGCCGAGGCGATGTTCCGTGTCAAAACGGCAGGAATCCTGATGGTCGATTCCATTACATCACCACAGCCCTGGATTCTCTTGAGAAAGGGAAGCACGGCAATGCGGAACACCACCATGGCAGAGACCACATGGCCGGGGAGGCCCCATACCGGTTTTCCCTTGGAGCTGGCCAGGATGGTGGGCTTTCCCGGACTGATGGAGATGCCGTGGACCAGCAGTTCTGTCCGGTCAAGGGCGGAGAAGACATCCAGGGTGAAATCCCTTGCCCCCACGGAACTGCCCCCGGAGATCAAGAGCATGTCGGTTTCAACGATTCCCCGTTCAACGGCTGCAAAGAGGGCTTTTTCGTTGTCTTTGACAATGCCGTAGAGGACCGGTTCTGCGCCGGCCTCCCGGACAAGGCCCGCCAGGGTGTGGGTGTTGATGTCCCTTATCTGGCCCGGGGCAGGGGTTTCGTTCACCGGCACCACTTCGTCGCCGGTGGAGAGAATGCCGATTCTGGGCCGCTTGTACACATTGAGCCGTGAATAGCCAAGGGCCGCGGCCAGTCCCGCTTCCTGGGGCCTGATCATCGTTCCGGGTTCGAGGATCTCCTGGCCTTTGGCAAAATCTTCGCCTTTTTCAACCACGTGCTGCATGGGTGCAACGCTCTTGTACACCTCCAGGGCATCACTGCCCACCATTTCGGCGTGTTCCACCATGGCCACGGCATCGGCACCCCTGGGCAGCATGCCGCCGGTGGAGATCTTTGCCGCCTGGCCGGGTTCCAGCACAAATTCCGGTACATCCCCCATGGCAATGGTGCCTGCCATGGTGAGCCATGCCGGATTGGCTTCGGAAGCCCCGTAGGTGGAGCCGGCTGCCACGGCATAGCCGTCCATGGTGGAGCGCCGGAAGCCGGGGATGTCCTCGCCGGCGGTTACCCGCTGGGCAAGTATCCGCCGGCAGCAGTCGGACACAGGCACGGTTTCTGTTCCAGGGGGAGAAAAATCATCCACCAGCCCCAGGACCTGCTCCAGGGTCTTCACCTTGAAAAAGTTTTTCATCCCAGGGCCCCTTTGATCCGTTCCATGGCGGCCTCAACGTTTTCCCTGGAGTTGAATGCGCTGATTCGGATGTAGTTCCGACCGCATTTGCCGAAACCGGCCCCAGGTGTGCAGACCACTCCGGTTTTGGTCAGCAGCATATCAAAAAACTCCCAGGAGTCCCTGCCGTTGCCGTCAACCCAGATATAGGGGGAGTTGTCGCCGCCGACAAAATCAAATCCCATGGTATCCATGGTGTTACGGATCAGGTCGGCATTTTTCAGGTAATAGGAGACCAGTGCCCTGGTCTGTATGGCTCCCTCTTCGGAGTAGACCGCCTCCGCGGCCCTCTGCACGGGGTAGGAGACACCGTTGAATTTTGTCGAATGCCGCCGGTTCCACAGTCCGTGAAGGGAGATCTTTTCCCCGTCTTTGTCAAAGATCATGCACTCTTTGGGCACAACGGTATACGCACACCGGGTTCCGGTGAATCCCGCTGTCTTGGAAAAGCTTCTGAATTCAACGGCAACCTCCCTGGCGCCCTCTACCTCGTAGATGGATCGGGGCAGGGAGTCGTCCCGGATAAACGCCTCGTAGGCGGCGTCAAAGAGGATCAACGCCTTGTTCTCTCTGGCGTATTCCACCCATTTTGCAAGCTCTGCCCTGGTGATGGTGGTGCCCGTGGGATTGTTGGGAAAGCAGAGGTAGATCAGGTCACAGGGGCCATCGGGAAACGAGGGAAGGAAATTGTTTTCCCTGGTGCACTCCATGTAGACAATGCCGTCGTACCGTCCGTCGTTGAACTCCCCGGTTCTGCCGGCCATGATGTTGGTGTCCAGGTAGACCGGATACACAGGGTCTGGAATGGCCACGATGACATCCTCGGCAAACAGCTCCTGGAAATTGCCCGTGTCGCATTTGGCACCGTCGCTGACAAAGATCTCATCGGCGGATACCTCCGCTCCCCTGGCCTGGAAATCCTTTTGGGCAATGGCCTCCCGGAGGAAATCATACCCCTGTTCCGGTCCGTAGCCCCGGAAGCTCTTGTCATCGGCCATCTCGTCGACCCCGGCATGGAAGGCCCTGACACATGCCGAAGGAAGGGCCCTTGTCACATCGCCGATGCCAAGGCGGATGATGTCGGTTTCCGGGTTCTCCTTCTGGAACGTTGCCACTTTCCCGGCAATGTCGGCGAAAAGGTATGACGATTTTAATTTCTTGTAATTCTCATTGACTCGTATCATTGTAAACTCCTCGTTATTCTCTGTTTGGACAGTTGTTTTCAGTTTGATCCGGATGGGGGTGTTGTTAACCCATATTGGTCCACATTTCAACCTTTTTACGCAAGCCTCGATCATAAAATTGCCATGATCGAGGGGGCAGGGTGAGGTCAGATGGGTTTTTGTTGAGCGGATTCGGCGGCAATTCTGTTCAAGCCTGATGAGCAGGGCCAGGTCAATTCTGCTTTGAGCTGTCCGGCTTTAAAAAAGGCGGGAGGATGTCGTACACTTCCAGGGCCGTTTTGATGCTTTTCCGTTTGTCAACTTTCATGTTGTCATCCAAATTTGTCTCGCTTAAATCCATGGCATCCGGTTTTCCCGGGAGGGTTTTCTGCCGGGGATCGGTAAAGGGGACAACCAGGGGGCCATTGCTGTCCAGGACATAGGCCATTTGCCCGTTTATCAGGAACACGATACTGCCCGGCGGGTAGATTCCGATGCTCTTTACAAAGGCGTGAAGCACATACTGGAGCATGGTGTCTTTTTTTGCGTATTTCCGGAAAATCTCTGTTACCACATTGACCTGGTTAAAGGC
>DATFJZ010000319.1:0-3844 GCA_035268945.1 Desulfobacteraceae bacterium
TATCCGCAACTCAACAAAAGCCCATTCATAATAAAACGCCCCATACGCTTATTAACATCATAAAAAAATTGGCATCTCGCCATTGTAAGAAAAAAATGGATAGCACGATCAAAAATATCGGGTATGCTATATGAGTCATGATGGGGCGGGGCTATTCTAAAAACTGGATCATCGAGTATTAATTATAGTTCCGAATAGAGACCGGGTAACAGGCAGCAGAGGCGAACGGGAATACAGACTTGACAAAAGAGTAAAAGGAATGGAAAATGCAGGTGTTTTTTCCAGCACCACGGGTAAAAACGGATTGACATTTTTTTTTACAATGTTCCCCAGGAGGATTGATAGCCATGTCCATTATTAATTTTCTCAAACTCAAAGAAAAATTTGAAATACAGTCCTACAGACGGCCCAGGGACATAGACAAAAACAATTTTATTCCTTTTACCGGATCCCCCCGGAAACATCCACGTTCAACAAATAAAATTTTTTTAATTGTTGACCCTTTCAGCCCCAACACCCTGTACTATGAATTCAGAATTAAAGACATCGGGTTTGCCGAAGAACAGCCCAAAATAACCACCATTGACGGGGACTCTGTCCCCATGGCCCGCATATGGGTGAAAAAGCACAGTGTCGGGGTTCAGTGCACCCCGTTCATTGTCGATGACATCCTGCGCCCCGAAATTGAATAAAAAATGATTCTCTCAACCTTCGGAATTATCTTTTTGTTAGACAAAATGTGCAGAGTGGAAGGCTTTCAAACTGCCCTGAAAAGATCATGATCTGTTTTCATTTTACCAGAAAAAAATTCCTCTCCCTGTCGTCCACAGGAAGGCACAGGTGGATCATCAAGTGGCTCTCCCCGATCTACCAGCAGATTGTAACCAACCGGATCTCCATGGAGAGCCTTGACCTCTTCTTTACCAGCTACAGCGATGTGCTGGCGTGGATGGAAGAGGAAAAACCGGTCAAACCCTGCCGACAGCACCACAAACTCTGGGTGGAATTTGTCTCCGATGCCATCCATTTCCACAGGACACAGGCAAACCAGGTGGTACGGGATCAGGACCTTTTCTTGAACATCGAAAAAAACGACCTGGGAGAAAACACCCGAAGAGCACCGGCATTTGATTGCCACATGGCGCTGGACGGCCTGAGAAGCCTTTTCAATGTTGGTTCGATCTTTCGTGTCTGCGATGCCGGAGGTTTCTCATCAATCATCCTTGGCAGCACCCCGGGCAGGGAGGACCCAAGGGTTCTCAAAACATCCATGCAGGCGGCCCAATGGATGCCCCAGACCCCCACGGACAACCTGGCAGAGACCCTTGAAATCCGGAAAAACCAAGGATACCGAATCGTTGGCATCGAGACCGTCCAGGGTGCCGTGCCCTACGCCGACTATCCATGGCAGAATAAAACAATCATTGTGCTTGGCAACGAAGAGTACGGCATCTCGTCCCATGTTTTAAAGGTGTGCGACGATTTCATCCGGATCCCCATGTTTGGCAGAAAGAACTCCCTTAATGTGGCAACGGCCGCGGCCATTGTTGTTTTCCAGGCAGGACTCCATCTCAGCGCCTGAAACCTTCCTTTTCCAGCCCAGGACGGCCTTCACCTCTGCCTGCCACGGTAAAGCGGCAAAATTCAGCTTGCTTTTTTCGTCAATTCCGATATACTGCTTTGTTTTAAAACAAGCGTGGATTCCAGTTCTGACAAATTTCTAATCCCCCTCCTGCCGGGCAGTAGAAACCGGGCACCCCACACATTAAAAATTTTGACGAAAAAAGGGCCGACCAGAAGAACCATTGTCTTATTCACCAGAAAAAGGATAAAACCATATATGACACAAATGATTGAAAACAGCAGGATACGAAACATTGCCATCATTGCCCATGTTGACCACGGCAAGACCACACTGGTGGACGCCATGTTCAAGCAGAGCGGTGCGTTCAGACAGGGCAAGGAGATGGATGAACGGCTCATGGACTCCATGGACCTGGAAAAAGAGAGGGGTATCACCATCTCTGCCAAGAACTGCTCTGTTGTCTGGGATGATGTCAAGATCAACATCCTCGACACCCCAGGCCATGCCGATTTCAGCGCCGAGGTGGAAAGGGCCCTTTCCATGGTGGACGGCGCCATCCTGCTGGTGGATGCCTCGGAAGGCCCCCTGCCCCAGACACGGTTTGTCCTTAAAAAAGCCCTGGCCGCCGGGCTGAAAATCATCACCGTGATCAACAAGATAGACCGGTCGGATGCCAGGATCGATGAGGTGCTGGATGAGATATACGATCTCTTTATCGACCTGGGCGCCAACGATCAGCAGATCGACTTCCCCGTTCTCTATGCCATCGGCAGGGATGGACTGGCAAAGACCGAGATGGACCAGGAGGCAGAAAATCTAAAGCCCCTGTTTAAAACCATCCTCGACACCGTTACGCCGCCGACCTACGACCCCTCTGAACCCTTCCAGATGCTTGTGTCCGACCTTGGCCATTCGGATTACACGGGAAGGCTTGCCATTGGAAAGATCGCCAACGGCGAGGTGAGTTCCAAGGACGAGCTGGTCCTCATGGGCAAAAACGACAGCGTTGAAAATATCAAGGTGTCAAGTCTTCAGATCTACCAGGGGGCAACCCTTACCAAGAGCGACCATGTGGAGCCCGGGGACATTGCCGTTGTGTCGGGCACGGACAATTTTACCATCGGAGACACCATCTGCACCAGGGAACACCCCAAGGCCCTTGAGCGCATCACCGTTGACGAACCCACCGTTTCCATGCGGTTCACCACTTCGGATTCCCCTTTTGCCGGGATGGAGGGGAAATACGTGCAGTCCAGCCGCATCCGGGAACGCCTGGAAAAAGAGGCCCTTGCCAATGTTGCCATCAGTGTTGAGAACACCGCCGAACGGGGATCCTTCAATGTCAAGGGAAGGGGCGAATTCCAGATGGCCATCCTGGTGGAGACCATGCGCAGGGAGGGCTTTGAACTCTGTGTGGGCCGGCCCGAGGTGATTTTTAAAACAGGAAAAAACGATGAAACCCTGGAGCCGATTGAAAAGCTCTACGTGGACTGCGACGAGGTGTTCACCGGCGTTGTCACAGAAAAACTCTCCCTCAAGAAAGGACGGCTTGTCAACCTGATCAACAAACGGGGACGGGTCAACATGGAGTTCTCCGTCCCCTCCCGTTCCCTCATCGGGTACAGGGATGAATTTCTCACAGACACCAAGGGCACCGGCATCATGAACTCCATATTTGACGGGCATGAACCTTACCGGGGCGAGTTCCCCACAAGAAGCACCGGCTCCATTGTGTCGGATCGAAAGGGAAAGGCCGTTCCCTATGCGTTGTACAACCTGGAACCCCGGGGACGGCTCATGATAACCCCGGGAACCCCTGTGTACGAAGGCATGGTCATTGGCGAACACAGCAAACACCAGGACATTGACGTCAATCCCTGCAAAGAGAAGAAACTGACCAACATGAGGGCCTCGGGAAAGGACGACAGCACGGCCTGTTCCCCGATCAAACCGCTGACCCTTGAACACGCCCTGAACTTTCTCAACTCCGACGAACTGGTGGAGGTCACCCCGGAAAGCATCAGAATACGAAAAAAGGAACTGCGAAAACAGAACCGTTAAGGGGCTTGCCGAAACCAGAGGATTGCTCATAACACAGGCCGGATAGCCTCGTTGGCCCACGAAATGATGGGCAATCCCCGGGATATTTCCTGGGACTCGATGATCCAGTTTTTAGAATAGCCCCGCCCCCAACGGTTGGTCGGTCAGGAACGAGAACGTCGGAGGACTTTTTGCCCTACCATGCTAAAAATCAGCGAC
>DATFJZ010000320.1:0-2270 GCA_035268945.1 Desulfobacteraceae bacterium
CCATATCCCCGAGAGAAAAGACGGCAAGGCCAAGGATTTTTCCCAGATTATTGAAAAGGCGAAAACCTGCAGCGCCCCCACAGAGATCGAGACCGGCAAGATCGTCGGCGGTTTTGCCCACAACCAGGTGATGGCCCTGGCCGACAAGGTGGTTGAGGCGGTGAAATCCGGCGCCATCAAACGGTTTATCGTCATGGCGGGCTGCGACGGCCGCCAGAAGGAGAGGAAATACTTTACCGAAGTGGCCGAAAAACTGCCCCAGGACGCGGTGATTCTCACCGCAGGCTGCGCCAAGTACCGGTACAACAAGCTGGACCTCGGCGACATCGGTGGCATTCCCCGGGTGCTGGACGCCGGCCAGTGCAACGACTGTTACTCCCTGGCCGTCATCGCCATGAAGCTTAGGGACGCCTTTGGGCTGGACCATATCAACGAGCTGCCCATCTCCTTTGATATCGGCTGGTACGAGCAGAAGGCCGCCGCTGTTCTCCTGGCCCTGCTCTCCCTGAATGTCAAGGGGATTCGCCTTGGGCCCACCCTGCCGGCCTTTGTCTCCCCGGCGGTTTTGGATGTTCTGGTGGAGAAATTTGACATCAAGCCCACCGGAGATGTGGATGAAGACGTTGCCGCCATGATGGCAGGCAAGTGATCCCATCAAAGGAGTTTTGCCATGGAAACGTATGAATGCATGCCCTGCGGTTATGTGTATGACCCGGCAGCCGGGGACCCGGAAGGGGAGATAGCACCGGGTACTGCCTTTGAAGACCTTCCCGGGGATTGGACCTGCCCTGTCTGTGGCATGGGCAAGGAGGAGTTTGAAAAAGCAGCATGATGACGTGAACTTAGGGAACTGGAAGAACAGCATCCACGTATAGCGTTGCAGACCTTTGGTCGTATTATAATGCGGCAATGGGTGCATAGTGACACGATGCATCCATTGCCGCAACTCAGCAAGCAAAAAGACCCGTTGCATTGGTGGCTTTTATTGTTTCCTTTTATCAAATCCCAGGCGCAGACTGGCAATGTTGTCAATAACTTGCGGTCATAAAGGTGTACCATGTTGCGTATCTTTCAGGATGAATTGTTGGACCCGGCAAATTTTGTCACCACACTGGAACTCGTTCCAGCCAGGGAATCAAGGGGAATGCGTATTGACACCCTGAAAGGGATCGCCCGGGATGCATTTGCAGACGGCAGGATCTCCGCTGTTTCCATTACCGACAACCCCGGTGGAAATCCCTCCTTGAGCCCGGATGTGCTCGGATATGAAATCTTTAAACTGGGACTGGATGTGATCGTTCATTTTACCTGCCGGGATATGAACCGGGTGGGAATGGAGAGTCGTGCCCTTCAGCTGGCCCGTATGGGGATGAAAAATATTCTGGCGCTCACCGGTGATTATTCAGGAAAGGGATTTGGCGGCCAGGGAAAGCCGGTTTTTGATTTTGATTCGGTCATTTTGACTGACATGTTACAGCAGCTCACCCAGCGGCTTTACAAAGGGGGGGAGCCAGATGGCTTTTTTACCGGCTGTGCCGTCTCTCCGTTTAAATATACCAAAGCCGAGGCCCTTGTTCAATACCAGAAACTGGATAACAAACTCTCGGCCGGGGCTGGTTTTGTCATAACCCAGCTTGGGTATGATGTGGAAAAATTCACTGAACTGATGATGGTTCTGGGACAACGGGGAAAAATCCCCCCTGTTATGGGGTCGGTCTACCTGTTGAGTCCCCGTTCAGCCAGGGCAATGAACAGGGGGCGGGTGCCGGGGGCCCATATCGGCGATGCGCTGTTGACAAGGGTGCTTGAGGATTGGCGCAATAAGCCGGCCGGCTTGAAAAAATCCATTGAACGGGCCGCCGTCCTTGGGGCGGTTCTAAAGGGTCTGGGATTTCGTGGCATTCATATCGGGGGCATTCACCGGAGTTTTAAAACAGTGGGGGCCATCCTGGACAGAATGGAAGAAATCCAGGATTCATGGCAGGAGCACCTGGAAGAACTCTCCCTTGAAACCAGACCCGGCGGGTATTATCAATTTGGTAACCAGGCTGAAGTATCGCCCACCCCCTCTTTGGCAACGGTGATAAAAAACAGGCTGCAAGATCGCTATCCCTACACCATACTGAAAAAAACACACCAGTGCTTCTTTGCAAAAGAGAGCGCTTTTTCCCCTTTTTATAAAAAGATCGCACAAACGATTGATACTGCAAACAAGGCATGGCTTGTGAAAACGATCCTGGAAGACCCTTTTAAAAAGATGTTCCTCTCCT
>DATFJZ010000321.1:0-3456 GCA_035268945.1 Desulfobacteraceae bacterium
AACCTTCAATTTTTCTTCCCCTGGGTGCAGGGGCCGCCCTTGTGGGCATGCTCAGCGGCGGAGAAAACACCGACGTATCGGCCCATATTTTTGGTTTTGCATCGGGGCTTTTCCTGGGAGGAATTTTCTCCCTTCTGCCGATTAAAGGTGAACCCTTCCGGTAAACACCGAAACAGCCGGTCCTGTCTTGAAGACATGGTTGCTTTTCCGGTCCCACAGGATGTCAAGGTCCCCGCCGGCAAGGTGGACAAGCACACGATTGTCTGTTCGTCCGGTAATGCAGCCGGCGGCAACGGCGGCACAGGCCCCGGTACCGCAGGCAAGGGTCTCACCGGCCCCCCGCTCCCACACCCGCATCTTTACCTCGTTCCTGTCTACCACCTGGATAAAGACCACATTGGCCTTTTCAGGAAAGCGGTCATGGGTTTCAATGGCCCTGCCCTGGTTCACCAGATCAACAATTTCCACGTCATCAACAAAGACAACGGCGTTGGGGTTGCCCATGGCAACGGCGGTGACAGCAACTTCCCGGCCGTCGGCCACAATCACCTGGTCAAGGGCCCGGGGGGTATGGCAGACAAAGGGGATGGCACCTGGGTCAAACACCGGTTCTCCCATGTCCACCCGGACCAGCCGGGTCCTCTTTTCGCCACTTTCCAACACTTCCGGCACCACCGTTCCTGCGGGGGTTTCAACCCTGATGGTTGTGGTTTCCACGATGTTTTGCGCCACCAGGTAACTGGCAAAACACCGTATACCATTACCGCACATACCGGCTTCTGAACCGTCGGAATTGAAAATCCTGAACCGGATATCATGGGTTTCTGAATTGAGAATCAGCAGTATACCATCGGCACCAATGCCGAAATGCCTGGAACAGAGACGTTTTGCAAGGTCTGGGTAGGGAATTTTTTTTGCTGTTTCACCGTTCCTGTCATCGATAACAACAAAATCGTTACCTGCGCCGTGCATTTTCATAAATTCAATGTTCATCCTGTCTCCATTTTCCATATCAGCACTGGTCAAGGGTCTTGAGGACCGGTTCTTCAAGGATTTCAATCTGCCAGTTTCTCAGCTCCTCCATGGTTCGAAACTCCTCCCTGTCCAGGGGAGCATTTGCGGCAATGGCGGTTATCACGACGTTGTTGAGGAGAAAGCCCGGTTCCAGGCCGGTTTTTTTGCTGATAACCATGCGCATATCTTTTAACGCCTTGATTCTCTCGGAAACCTTTGGGCCAAGTTCCGGTGTTTTTTTCCTGGGGTAGACCGGAAGCTGTTCCTCTTTTTTTTCCAGGCCCTCGACAATGGCCTGGACACAGTTTTCCCCGTACATCCCCATCTGCCTTGGGCTCAGGACACCTGTCTTTTTAAGGCCGGCCATGGACACCGGTTTTTCCCGGGCCAGCCTGGCAATGGCCCCTGCACTGAGCACCTTGAACAGGGGGCGGTCCTTCTCCTCGGCGATCTCCTTTCTCAAGTGGAGCAGCTTCTCCAGCACGGCGAGGTTTCGCCGGCTCATCTTTCCTGCCCCCTTGAATTTCAAAAAAAGAGGATCTTCCCCGTTGTTTTCATACCGGACACGGGTCTGGAGCTCACACTCCTCCCGGGCCCAGGCGAGCCGGCCCCTTTTTTCCAGCAGTTGCGTAAGGATATCGGACAGCTCCACCAGGTAAGCCACATCGGTGATGCTGTAGGCGATCATCTCCCTGGACAGGGGACGCTGGGACCAGTCGATCTTTTGAAAACGCTTGTCAACATCAACATCAAAGTATTTATGCAGAAGCGCTGCAAGGCTTCGCTTCTGGATGCCGAGGAACCTGCTGGCAATTTCCGTATCAAAGAGATTGTTCACCCTGATGCCAAAATCCCTGTCAAGGCTCCTGATATCAAAATCTGCCCCGTGAAACACCTTGGTGATACCGGGATCTTCAAAAAAGGGTTTCAGGGCACCGAAGTCTTCCACCTCCAGGGGATCCACAAGAAAAGGGACCTTGGAATCGGCAATCTGCACCAGGCAGACCTTTTCCTTAAAATGGTACATGGAGTCCGCTTCAAGATCAACAGCGACCCTTTTTTCATTTTTCAACGATTCACATTTTTCGGCAAGTTCTTCCTCTGTGCTGATCAGGGTATATTCACTCATTTTTTTCTTGACCGTTTCGGGGAGTTCCCTTAATATTAGTAGTTTGCATGAAACGCTGGAACCGTTTATACTTGGCCCCACATGAGTAAGGATTTGACCGAAGTGATGATCAAGCCAGTCATGGGCTGTAGCCTGACAGAGGCGTTTCACATTTTGCTCCAGCAGAAAATCCGGCTGCAGCACTAATGGTTTCGCGGCTCAACCCCGGGAATTGACAGGGATCATGCCGGCCTTGAACCGGATCGGCTCGTTGAACCATGTAAGATTGTTTAGCACAATGCACGTATAAATAAAATATGAAACTTACCAGGATGCCGGCCTTAAGGTGCCGTTTGGGGTTTCAAAAACATGAATTGGATAACAATATGGTTAACATAACACTTCCTGACGACAGTATAAAGTCTTTTCCTGAATATCCCAGCGGCTTTGATGTGGCAGCCGACATTTCCCAGGGACTTGCCAGAAGCTGTGTGGCCGTTGAGATCGAAGGCAAGCGCTTTGACGTCAACACCCCCTTGACACAGGACTGCAGAATAAGGCTGATCACCACCAGGGACAAGGAGGCCCTTGACATCCTCCGCCACAGCTCTGCCCATGTCATGGCCGAAGCGGTTCAAAACCTCTACGCCGATGCCAGGCTCACCATCGGGCCCGTTGTGGAGGATGGCTTCTACTATGACATCGATGTCAGCGCCCTGTCTGAGGATGATTTTCCAGCCATCGAAGCGGAGATGAAAAAGATCATCAAAGAGAAAAAAGAGTTCCACCGCAGGGAGGTCTCACGGGAAGAGGCCCTGGAGATATTCAAGGACAACCCCTATAAAACCGAGCTGATCAATGAACTGGCCGATGACACCATCAGCATTTACAGCCAGGGCGGTTTTACCGATCTCTGCCGGGGCCCCCACATTCCCCACACCGGCATGATAAAAGGATTCAAGCTGATGCGGGTATCAGGGGCGTACTGGCGGGCAGATCAGACCAGAGAGCAGCTCCAGCGGTTATACGGCACTGCTTTTTTTGACAAAAAAGAGTTGAAGGCCCATCTCCACCTCATCGAAGAGGCCAAAAAGCGGGACCACCGAAAACTCGGAACCCGGCTGGATCTCTTCTCCTTTTACCAGGAAGCGGCGGGCATGCCGTTTTTCCACGCCAGGGGGATGGAGATGTGGAACGCCCTCCTTGCCTATTGGCGCAAGGAACACAAGGCGGCAGGGTATGTGGAGACCAAGACCCCGGTGATGCTCAACCGCGCCCTGTGGGAAAAAAGCGGGCACTGGGAGAATTACAGGGAAAACATGTACACTTCCATT
>DATFJZ010000322.1:0-2014 GCA_035268945.1 Desulfobacteraceae bacterium
GAAAAGCCACTTTTTTTGAAATTGCCACGGCAATGGCCTTTTACCTGTTTCACCGGGAAGAGGTGCAGTGGACTGTTCTGGAAACCGGCATGGGCGGAAGGCTTGACGCAACAAACCTTATTGTACCAGAGGTGGCCGTCATCACCAACCTCTCTTTGGAGCACACCGATTACCTCGGGAGCACCATTGAAGAGATCGCATGGGAGAAAGGCGGTATCATCAAGGAGGAGATCCCGGTGATCACCGGGGTTGGCCAGGAGCCGGCCCTCAGTGTGCTAAGAAACAGGGCAGATGAAAAATCGGCCCCGCTGTATGTCTACAAAGAGGATTTTAACAAATCCGCAGACCCGGCAGAAGAAACCTTTGATTACACCGGAACAGAGAGCAGCTGGTCAGGCATCCGAACGAACCTGCCCGGCAGGCACCAGATGGACAATGCCGTCCTTGCCCTGGCAGCGGTGGAGATAGCCGCCTCCCGGTCAGGCCGACAAGATCCCTGGTTCGGCCTGACCCAAAGAGAAATACAAAAGAGCATCCGGGAGACCCGCTGGCCGGGGCGGCTCGAGTACATCCAGGACAATCCCCTGGTTATCCTGGACGGTGCCCACAACCTCGAGGCGGCAAAACAGCTGGGGGCCTATATGGAGGCGATTCTTGCCGACAAAAAAACAACCCTTGTTGTGGGCATACTGGATGACAAACCCCATGCGTCCATGCTTGCAAGTCTGGTTCCCCATGCCCACCAAATCATCGTCACCCGGGCAAAGATCGACAGAAGCATTGATCCAGCGGTTCTGAAAACAGCGGCCCAGCCCTTTACCACTGGGGAGATACTGATTATAGAAGACGTTGCAGCGGCCGTGGAAACTGCCCTGGAAATGACACCGGAATCAGGAGCGGTCTGCATCGCAGGCTCCCTCTATGTTGCCGGAGAAGCAAGAGACAGACTGGTCAATGGTGTCGGCTTTCGAAACTGAAATGTCCGTGCCAGGTAAAATCGATAACATCATGTGCGCCCGTAGCCTAGTGGATAAGGCGTCAGCCTCCGAAGCTGAAAATCGCTGGTTCGAGTCCAGCCGGGCGTACCAAGTCATCCTCCTGAAATGTCTTTCATTGGCGCAACTTGCCCCCCCCCTTTCCCCTTTTCACCGTATCACCGGCCCAACTCCATGGTAAAATCCAGATTAAACATCGCCATCATCAGTTACAGAAGCAACCCCCACTGCGGCGGCCAGGGGGTGTATGTAAGGAACCTGGCCCGGGCGTTGTCACAGCTGGGCCACAATGTAGAGGTGATTGCCGGCCCGCCGGACCCCCTTCTTGTCGGACCATCGAAACTTACCATGCTCAAAACCCTGGATCTTTACAACCCGGAAGACCTGTTCCGGACGCCAAAGCCCCATGAGCTGACGGACCCGGCCAGCCTGCTGGAATGGCTGGGGGTGTCAACCATGGGCTACCCGGAACCGTTGACCTTTGGCATGCGGGCCAAAAAATACCTGGCCAGCCGTCTGGACCGGTACGATATTATCCACGACAACCAGTGCCTGGCCTACGGCATCCTCTTTCTTGCCGGAAAGATCCCCGTTGCGGCCACCATCCACCACCCCATGACCGTTGACCGGCGGATTGCCGTGAAAACCACCCGCTCCTTCTATAAAAAGGTCAAGCAGCTGCGGTGGTACTCGTTCATCGGCATGCAGAAGTATGTTGCTAGGAGGCTTGCCGGGATCATCACCGTTTCCGACTGTTCAAAAAACGACATTGCAGAGGAATTTTCCATTCCCGGTGAAAAATTCACCACCGTTCCCAACGGCATCGACACAGACCTCTTCCACCCCCTGGACGGTGTTCAGCGCCTGCCCAACCGACTTATTGTGACAAACAGCGCAGACACTCCCCTGAAAGGGCTCTTCTACCTTCTCCACGCGGTAAAGCGGGTGGCAAACAAACGGCCCGTGGAACTTGTGGTGATCGGCACCCCAAAGAAGAAAGGGGGCATTGAACGGCTGGT
>DATFJZ010000323.1:0-3054 GCA_035268945.1 Desulfobacteraceae bacterium
ACGATCCCCTTGCCGGGAAGGTGAAACTCCCCCTGGTCATAAAGCACCACACCGATGAGCTCATGGCGCCTTGCCGCCGTTGTGAGATTTTTAGCATGGGCTTGGCCTGTGAGGAAATCCGACAGGATAAAGAGGATGCTCTTTTTCCGGGAAACCCTGCCCAGAAAATCCAGGGCCAGGGCAAGATCGGTCCCCCTTCCTTCCGGCGAGAAGGTGAACAGCTCCTTGATCAGCCGCCAGATATGACCGGAGCCTTTTTTCGGGGGAATATACTTTTCCACCCGGTCGGTAAAAAAAACAGCCCCCACCTTGTCGTTGTTTTTTATGGCACTGAACGCCAGGACCGAGGCAATTTCCGCAGCCTTTTCAAGTTTTGACCCGAAAAAGGTGCCAAACGCCTGGGACCCGCTCATGTCGATGAGGAGCATGACAATGCTCTCCCGCTCCTCGCAGTAGAGCTTGATAAAGGGCCGTCCCAGGCGGGCGGACACCTTCCAGTCGATGGACTTGATATCATCCCCCGGGGAGTACTCCCGGACCTCTTCAAACTCAATGCCCGACCCCTTGAACACGGATCGATACTGGCCGGCCATGAGGGTGTTGACGGTCCGGCTGCTCTTGATGTGAATCCTTCGTATCTTTTTGATGATCTCTTTTGGAATCATGGCAGCGGCTTAAGGTACCTCAACGGAGTCAAAGAGGTTGTTGATGATCTCGTCGGTGGAGATCTCTTCGGCCTCGGCCTCAAAGGTGGGAATGATCCTGTGGCGGAGCACATCCGGAGCTGTCATCTTGATGTCCTGGGGCGTCACATAGGGTCTGCCCTGGAGAAGGGCCGTTACCCTGGAGGCCCTGGCAAGAAAGATGGTGGCCCTGGGAGATGCGCCGAACTCAATGTAGGCGGAAAGTTCCATGCCGAACCTTGCAGGATCCCGTGTGGCGGTCACAAGGTCAACGATATACTCCTTGAGTTTGTCATCAATGTAGATGTCGGCAATGAGATCGGCAATGGACTGAAAATCATCCGGCCCCATCACCGGTTCGATGGTTTCCTGCCCAGTACTGCCGGACCGGTCCAGGATTTCAAGCTCCTGGGCTTTGTCCGGGTAATCGATGATGGTCTTGACCATGAACCGGTCCACCTGGGCTTCGGGAAGAGGGTAGGTCCCCTCCTGCTCAATGGGATTCTGGGTGGCCAGAACGAGGAAGGGCTGTGGCAGCTGATACGTGGTGCTGCCGATGGTCACCTGCCCCTCCTGCATGGCTTCCAGCAGGGCGGACTGCACCTTTGACGGGGCTCGATTGATCTCATCGGCAAGAATAATATTGTTAAACAAGGGTCCTTTCTTGGTGACAAAATCCCCGGTTTTGGGCCTGTATATCTCTGTCCCGATGAGATCTGCCGGCAGAAGATCCGGGGTAAACTGAATTCGCTTGAAGTCACCCTGGACCGTTGCGGCAAGGGCTTTGACAGCGCTGGTTTTTGCAAGGCCCGGCACCCCTTCGATGAGCACATGGCCCCTTGAAAAAAGGCCGGTGAGCAGACTGTCCACCAGTTTCTGCTGGCCCACCAGCTCTTTTTTTATCTCGTTTCTGATCCTGCTGATCAAAAGATGCTTTTCTTCAACCCTTCTCTTCATCTCTTCCATGCTAATCCTGCTCTGTATCTCTTCCATGCCACTCCTGCTCTGTTGTGTTTTTATGTGCAGCGTTCAAAATTTGGCTTTGTCCATCAAAACCGGGCCCGGAATTTCCCGGTGGTGAAACGGGCTGCCCGGTGATAGGAAACTTGCCGGATAATCGGGCCTGCACGGCAACCAAATTTTCTTTAAAATATATTGCCTGGAAAACATGTGTCAAGAAACAGAAATGAAAACCGGAATGTTTTTGAACAGATCACTGGCCGGAAAGACATCGGCTTGCGGCTTTTGAAAAGCGTTTCAAGGGGCAGGAGGGGCTTTCAGACGGAACAGTCAGATGTCCTGTCGACTGAACAGGAAACGCATTGTCTGCTATTTCCCTGTCCGGCCCTGGCAACCTCTATTTAAAGAGCTGATGCGTGTACAGGGAGGCGGTCAAGGTTGCAATGCGCCGGGTGTGTTCCCGCACCTTCTCCTTTCCCTTGATCGGGTGGTTGCGGAAGGTCATGACAACACCTGTCATGGCGGCAATAAACGAGTGGGAATAAAGCCGAACATTCTTTTCAACACCGTTCCTCTCCAGGAAATCGGCAAATTTGTCAAAAAAGACCTTGGTCACCGAATCAAACTTGCCGATCACCGGGTTGGTTAAATTGTCCTTGAGCATGATATAGGTCATCATCTGAAAGGTGGACTCATTCTCCAGCAGATGATCAACAAAGGCAAGGGCAAAATCTTCGATGGTCACAGCACCATTTTTCTGCACCATGTTGTCAAAGTCGCTGCTGACCACTGAAATATCCTGGAGGAATGCCTCGATGAACAGCTCCTCCTGGCTGGGAAAATAGCGGTAGAGTGTTGCCGGAGAAACACCGGCTTCGTCGGCCACATCCCTCATGCCAACATCATAAAAATGTTTTTTTGCAAACAGGTGCAGGGCGGCTTCAATGATGATCTGTTTCCTGGCAGCTCTCTCTTTCTCTTTTAATTCGGCAAATCTGGATTCAACAGCCATTTCTTCTTTCCTCCCTAGATTGTTTGCAATCCTGATTGTATTTGAATGGTGATCTTGGTCATGAACATCTATCATTCCTGCCTGTTTCTGACAAGAAAAAAAATACACCACGCAAGATCCATTGGAAAGTGGTTACAGCCATGCAGGTTATTTGAAATCTGAAATTTCATATTAGAAGGACATGAGAATTCTTGACAGAACCCCATGGATCGGATAGAAGAATAGATCAAAGAGGAAAATAACATGAATAAAAAAGCGAAAAAAAGAGACATTTTTGATTTTGAACTGGGGTACATGGTAAAAAGCCCCTGTGTTGAATGCCGACAGAAACAGGACGTCCCTGCCTGCTATGACAACTGTCCTCTGCTGAATCAAATCAGGGAGATGCTTGCCAGGGGG
>DATFJZ010000324.1:0-3121 GCA_035268945.1 Desulfobacteraceae bacterium
GAGAACCAAAGGAGATCAGGCTTTTTGCCCTGCCAGGCGTTTAGAAAATCAAGCTGTTTGAGGACCAGTGGCCGCAGGTCGCTGATTTTTAGCCTGGCAGGGCAAAAAGCCCTCCGACGTTCTCGTTCCTGACAGGGCAGCCGCTGGGGGCGGCGCTATTCTAAAAACTTGATCATCGAGTATAAGAACTCAGCGTTCTTACCAAAGCTGGCCGGCAAGTGATTTAAATGTTTATCGTACAAAGAAAAACCAGACACATGGCACTGTTGTCGTTTCTCCACCATGGACACCTTTGATGTCGCTGTTTCCTACAAAACTAATGATAAATTGAGAGAAATTATGTTTTTTAAAAAAAAGCCCCTGTGGGGAAAGAAAAAGCAGCTCAAAACAAGCTATGATGCCGTGATCATCGGCGGCGGGCTCCACGGTCTTGCAACGGCCTACTATCTGGCAAGGGAACACGGGATGCGAGATATTGCCGTTCTGGAAAAAAAACACATCGGGTTCGGCGGGGCCGGCAGAAACACCGCCATTGTCCGGGCCAACCAGAGGACCCAGTACAATGTCCCCCTCTACAAGGAGGCCCTGGACCTCTGGCCGGTGTTGACACGGGAGCTGGACTACAACCTGATGTTCAACAACTGCGGCAACCTCAATCTCATGCACAGCGAGGCTGCCATGAAAGCGGCCCGGATGAATGTGGCCACCGCCCAGTTCCTCGGTGTTGAAAGCCACCTCATCGATGCCAAAGAGGCAAAGGAGCTGGTGCCTGCCCTGAACATCAAGGATGATATCACCTTTCCCGTCCATGGAGCCATGTTCCATCCGCCGGGGGGCATTGTCCGCCATGATGCCGCGGTGTGGGGGCTGGCAAAGGGGGCGGCGGCCCATGGGGTGGAGATCCACCAGCACACCGAGGCCCTGGCTGTGAACAGGGAAGAGGGGAAAGTGACGGGGGTCGAGACCAACCGTGGGCGAATCACCACGAAAAAGGTGCTGATCTCCGCCGGCGGGTATTCCGCCGCACTGATCCATGCCATGCTGGGGATTAAGCTTCCCATCAGCGTGCTGACCATCCAGGCCATGGTGACCCAGCCGGTGAAACCGCTGCTGGACCATGTGGTCTCCTCCGGGGCCTACCACTGCTACGCCAACCAGACCCTCAAGGGGGAAATCGCCACTGGTGCCCACATGGATCCCTGGCCCAACTACACCACCCTGACCACGGCCCGGTACATCAAGCACCAGGCCGAGGCTCTGTCGGAATTTCTACCCTGCCTGGCGGGGCTTCGGTTCATGCGCCACTGGGGGGGGCTGGCCGACATGACCCCGGACATGGCACCGATCATGGACGGCAACGACCATGTGGAGGGCTTTTTCATGGACTGCGGATGGGGCTATTTCGGGTTTAAATCCTGCTCTGCCGTGGGAAAATACATGGCCCGGTTCATGGCCGAAGATCAGGTGCCTGACATCTTGAAACCCTTTACCCTGAGACGGTTTGAGCAGCACAGACTCATGGGTGAAACCGCAGCCCTTGTCAATTATACGGCTGATAATTGAAAAACAGGAGAAACCAATGGCTTTGACAATCACCTGTCCCGTCTGCGGTAAAAGAGACGGGTACGAGTTCAGGTTCGGCGGAGAGGACAAGGGGCCCAGACCCGAACAGGAGGAAATGGATCCGGAAAGCTGGTGCGACTATGTCCACATGAACCGATGTACGGCAGGCGTTCAAAAAGAGTGGTGGTTCCACAGGGACGGTTGCGGCGCCTGGTTTACCATCCACAGGAACACCACCACCAACCTTGAAGAAACCAATCCAAAGGAGAGAGACGATGACCCGGCTTAACCATCTGCCAACCTTAAGGGTTGATCCTGCAGCCACCGTTCGTTTCCGGTACAGGGGCAAACCGTGTGCCGGTGTCATGGGCGACACCGTTGCAACGGCCCTGTATGCCAACGGGGTGCGTATTTTCTCCAGAAGTTTGAAATACCACCGGCCAAGAGGGTTGTACAGCCTTGACGGCGAGTGCAGCAACACCTGCATGGAAGTGGACCACCTGCCCAATGTCCGGTGCGAAACCACTCTCCTTGAGCCCATCATGACCGTCAACGAACAGAATGTAAAGGGATCTGCCCGGCACGATCTCATGGGGTTCATGGACCGGCTGGATTTTCTGATGCCTGCGGGATTTTACTACAGGACCCTGCACAGGCCGGCCTGGCTGTGGAAAACGGCCATGCCCCGGATCAGGAAGGCCGCCGGTCTCGGTCGCATCACCCCTGATTTCAAAATCGAGGGTACCTATGATGAGATCTTTCCCGCAACAGACATCTGTGTCATCGGCGGCGGACCTGCCGGCATGCATGCCGCCCTGGCAGCGGCAGGAAACGGACTCAGGGTGATCCTTCTCGAATCAAGGCCCTGGCTGGGCGGCTTTTTCGATTACAGGGCTGCCGACTACCAGGCTGGAAAACCCCTGTTCGCCAGGGCAGGGGAGCTTGCCAACGCGGTTGACGACGAACCGAACATCCGGGTGTTGACCCGGACGGCCATGACAGGGGCCTACAACAACAACCTCATCACGGGGTTCCAGGAAGGGGGGAAAACCGATGCCTTTGACCAGCGGTATGTCGAGATCCGTGCTCAAAGTGTCGTGGTGGCCACCGGCGCCATGGAACGGCCCCTGGTGTTTGACAACAACGAACGGCCCGGGGTGATGCAGGTCGGCTGTGCCCACCGTCTGGCCAGGACCTACGGCATCCTTCCCGGAAAAGATGCCGTGTTCAGCATCGGCCACGACCTTGGCCTGGAAGCGGCCGTTGATCTTTTTGACCTTGGGCTGAACATCCAAGCGGTGGCGGATATCCGGGAGGACGGCCAGGACAGGAAACTTGTCGCTGCCCTGGAACAGCGAAACATCCCTCTGCTCACCGGGTGGGTGGCCGCCAGGGCTTACGGCGGTAAAACCGTCAACAAGATAACCCTGGCCACCCTGGACGGCACCATTACCCGGAGAGTCCGCTGTGACCTTGTTGTGGCATCGGCCGGCATGACCCCTGTCACAGCCCCCTTGACCATTGCCCAGGGAAAAGTCGCCTACGACGACCACACCGG
>DATFJZ010000325.1:0-7602 GCA_035268945.1 Desulfobacteraceae bacterium
GACGGTCTTTGTGATTGCGTCAGTGCTGACCTTTTTATCGGCAAAAAGGGCGTTGAGGAGAACATTGAACTCGTCTGGTGTTGAGTCTCTGATGGTGCGTATCCGCCAGTTTTCAGCCAGGTGTTCTCCTTTGAACAGGCCAATGACCGTATTGGTGTTGCCAACATCGATAACCAGAAGCATCTCTTCCCCTCCTATGGTTCAATTTTTACGGTAAAAATTTCAGGTTCTGCATTTTCAAGAATCAATCCCACGGGCAGGTTGATCACTGCCCTGCGCACATACACCCCGGGGCCAAGGCCTTTTAAATCCATGGAACCATTGAACTGTTCCCTGACGCCGCTGTTGTTGAGAATGTTTGCCGGACCCTTGACGGTGATTTCCATGCGGTCCGGGGAGATGACGATTCTTTTTTCAGTGTTGATGGTTTCTATGGGAATGTCGGCAAAGGTCTTTGTGATTTGTTTCTTTTCGATGGCGACAAGGGCGATAACGGTTTTATTCGGGGTTGACAGTCCCGATTCCGGATCAATATCCAGGGGGAGCTCTTTTTTAAAATTCTCCCTTGCCCTTGTGATGTCAACGGGTTTGGTACGGATCGCCTCCAGGTCTTCCAGCCGGGACGCTGCCCCGGTGACGGCAACGGTTTCCGGTTTTGTCTCTGCCGGCAGGGCCGTATAACCGGCAGCAGGTTTGCCCTGGTAGGGGACCTTGACGGGAAAGGTGTCGGTTTTTTTCTCTTCCAGGGAGATGGTGACAAAGTTTGGGGTGATGTCTGTGATGGTGCATTTCCTGGGAATGGCGATCCGCTTTTTCATCAGGGGGATGGAGTAGGTGCCGGGCCTGATAAAGTGGGATGAACCGGCCGGGTCCGATGCCAGCTCTGTGTAAAGATCCACCCTGCAGATCAGGGTTTGGCTGCCAAGGCCCTTGATCAAAGCGCCGGGCCCCTTGACATGGATCTCCACATCGGCCTCATCCGGGGAGACCATGACCAGGCCCTCCGGCACCGAGGAAAAAACAACGGGGACGAGGAGGTCCGTCTCCTCCGGTTCCGTGGCGCATGCGGAAAAAAAGAGTAAACCCAGGAGACTCAAAGCCAGAAGTGTTGGTATGCCAGGTCGGCTAGGCATTCTGTATGGCATTGACGATCTCGACCATGGGCTTCACCGCTGCCACATCGTGGACCCTGACAATCTCTGCTCCGTTTACCGCCGAAACGGCCACGGCAGCAAGGGTGCCCATTTCCGTCGTTCTGGCCTCGGCCTGGTTTTTCCGGTCTGTCTGTTGGGAGAGAACCTTCTGGATAAACGACTTCCTCGACGGCCCCATGAGAATGGGGCAGCCAAGGGTTTGGAGTTTTTCAAGGTGCTTGATCAGCACCAGATTGTCATGGGCCGTTTTTCCAAAACCAATGCCCGGGTCGAGGATGATGCGGTCCTTCCTGATGCCGCTCTTGACGGCAAACTCGCAACGGCCGGCCAGATACGTCTTGATCTCCTGGACGATCTCCGTGTAATTCGGGTTAACCTGCATGGTCTCCGGGGTGCCCTGTATGTGCATGAGAACAACAGGAACCCCGGTTCTGGCGGCAAGGCCTGCCATGCCGGGGTCGTTTTCCAGGGCGGAGATGTCGTTGATCATGGCCGCACCAGCGTTCAGCGCCGCTTCGGCCACCGATGCCTTGGAGGTGTCAATGGAGATGGGAACATCAATGCACCGGGAGAGTTTCTCGATGACCGGCACCACCCTTTCCATCTCCAGCTCGGCAGGTACCGGCTGGGAAAAGGGGCGGGTGGATTCGCCGCCGATATCGAGGATGTCGGCCCCCTGGCGGATCATCTCCTCTCCGTGGGTCAGGGCGGCGTCCAGGTCAAGGTAACGGCCGCCGTCGGAAAACGAGTCCGGGGTGGTGTTGAGTATGCCCATGACAGCGGTCCGTTTGCCAAGCTCGAGTCTGAACCGGTCCCATTGAAGAACAAAAGGGTCCATCAGGCGCTCCCTTCCTCTTCGTCATCGCCGGTATCCGCACTCTCTTTGTCAGGGGCGCTGTCCTCGGGTTCCGGGTCTTCCTTTTGCTCCTTGTTGGTGAAAAGGGATTCATCCTTCCGGTAGGAGGGTTCAAAATCCGGTTTCATGGACGAGATCAATTCATCCAGCTCCTCTCCCAGGACCGTCTCCTTCTCAATGAGGATCCTGGCCAGTTCGTGGAGAATGTCCATGTTTTCTTCGAGAATGGTCTTGGCACTTTGATAGCTTTTCATGACAACGGCGGTGACTTCGGCATCGATCTTCCGGGCCGTGTCTTCCGAGTAATCCTTGGACTGGCTGATCTCCCTGCCGATGAAGATCTGCTCATCTCCCTTGTCATAGGAGAGGGGGCCCAGCGCGTCACTCATGCCCCAGGTGCGTATCATCTTGTTGGCAAGGGCGGTGGCCTGCTTGATGTCATTGGCCGCTCCGGTGCTGATGCGCTTGAAGATCAGCTCTTCGGCAATCCTGCCGCCAAAGGCCACGGAGAGTTCACTCTCCAGCTGGTCCTTGTATTTAAAATCGCTCTCTTCGGGGAGAAACCAGGTCACACCGGCTGCCCGTCCCCTGGGGATGATGGTGATCTTGTTCACCGGATCGGTTCCCGGCAGAAGCCTTGCCACCAGGGCATGGCCGCCTTCGTGGTAGGCCGTTGTCCTCTTTTCATCGTCCTTGATCACCTTGGATTTTCGTTCAAGTCCCATGTAGACCTTGTCCTTGGCATCCTCAAAGTCGACCATCATCAATTTCTCATGCCCCCTTTTGGCGGCAAGCAGGGCCGCTTCGTTGACAAGGTTTTCAAGATCGGCCCCTGAAAACCCCGGGGTACCCTTGGCAAGCACCAGGGAGTTGATCTCGTTGTCTTTGGGGGTCCGTTTCATGTGAACGTCGAGGATTCCCTTTCTTCCCTTGATGTCGGGCATGTCAACCATCACCTGGCGGTCAAACCTGCCCGGTCTGAGCAGGGCTGGATCCAGCACGTCTGCCCGGTTGGTGGCTGCCATGAGAATCACCCCTTCATTGGACTCAAATCCGTCCATCTCCACGAGAAGCTGGTTCAGGGTCTGCTCCCTCTCGTCGTGTCCTCCGCCCATACCGGCACCTCTTTGGCGGCCAACGGCATCAATCTCGTCGATGAAGATGATGCACGGTGCGTTTTTCTTGCCCTGGGCAAAGAGATCCCTCACCCTGGAGGCACCGACGCCAACAAACATCTCGACAAAATCCGATCCGGAAATGGTGAAAAAGGGTACCTGGGCCTCTCCTGCCACAGCCCTTGACAGCAGGGTCTTGCCCGTGCCGGGGGCTCCCACCAGGAGCACCCCCTTGGGGATGCGCCCGCCAAGTTTGGTAAATTTTTCCGGTTCCTTGAGAAATTCCACCACCTCTGTCAGTTCGTCCTTGGCTTCATCAATGCCTGCGACGTCCGTGAAAGTGATCTTCTCCTTGGTGTCGGACATGAGCCGGGCACGGCTTTTGCCGAAGGACATGGCCTTTCCGCCGCCGCCCTGCATCTGGCGCATGAAAAAAATCCACACCCCGATGAGGACAATCATGGGGAGCCAGGAGATGATGATGGACATGAACCACGAGGATTCTGCCGGGGGTTTTGCCTTGATAGTGACCCCCTTCTCCCTGAGGGTCTTGATGAGCTGGTCGTCATCCGGGGCAAAGGAGCTGAACTTGGAACCGTTAATATCCGTGATATAGAGATCCTGACCCTGGATCACAACCTTGGCAACACGGTCATTTTCAACCATTGCGATGAATTCCGAGTATCCAATATCTGTTTCCGCCATCTGCTGCTGCTGGTTGAAAATATTGTAGAGCATCACCATCATCAGTACGATAACCAGCCACAGGGACAAGTTTTTGTGAAATTGATTCAAATGTTTTTCCTCTTTGATCTGTTTGTTAAATATTATCGCTATTTCCCGGATATCTGCCTGGAGTTCCCCGTGCACGTGCTGGTCAAAGGCCGTGACAGCAAATATTCCAGACTCATGCGGGTTTCAGTAACTGTTGTGTCTGATGTCGAACGGGTGGTGCATACTTCCCCCCACCTTTTTTAAGACACCGGAATCCAGCATGAGCCCTTATCGATCCATTTTAAAACATAAAAAAAAACTAAATTCAATAATAAACATGAATTGGGGTTAGGCAAGGGGAAGTTTCCCCTCTTTTTGCAGCCGTCCCCTCTCTCTCAGGGGCAGCGGCTCTTTTTTAAAGCAGATGGTTTTCTGCTCAATGAAGATCCGGATCCGGTCGGGCAGGTCCAGGGATTTTCCCGAAATTTCAGACCGGGCAAGGTTTGCTGCGTCATCAATGTGCAGGGAGGTGATCCGTTTCAGGTCATTTTTTACTGTTTTTACCGCTTTCCGTATTACCCTTCTGGCCAGGGCTGGATCCAGATTTTTGAACAATTCCGTGGAGAGGTTTACCCTGTCCTGACTTTGTCCGGTGATGATCCTGTTAAAATGGTACACGGTTTGATGTTCCATCCAGAGGTTTTCCTCGGTCATGATCCGGCCCATCCTGTTCAGGGCATCGATGATGTTGGGATTGTACCCTTTCTGTAAAAGGGGAATCAGCCAGTGCCTGATCCTGTTCCTAAGGAATGCCGGGTCGTGGTTGGAGGTGTCAACACTATAGGCCTGGTTTCGGGTGTTTAAAAAATCGATCAGGGCCTGTTTTTCAAGCTCGATGAACGGGCGGATGATCCAGCGGTCCCTGACCGGGGGAATCCCCGACAGGCCGGTGGCACCGCTTCCCCTTAACAGGTTCATCAGGATCAGTTCGGCATTGTCGTCCCTGGTGTGGCCCAGGGCCAGCTTTGACATCCCTTCCCCGGCACAGATCTCTTTGAAAAAAGCGTACCGTACATTTCTTGCCGTCTCTTCAATGGAGCGCTTCTCGATTTTGGCCATCTGGTTTACATCAACCCGGGTGGAAAAAAAGGGGATCTGGTGTTTTTCTGCAAGGGCCTTGACAAAGGCTTCATCCCTGTCCGCCTCTTCTCCCCTCAGCTGGTGGTTGACGTGGGCAGCGGCCAGGGTGATGGGGTGATTTTGTCTTATTTCAGCCAGAAAGATCAGGAGCGCCACCGAGTCGGGGCCGCCGGAAATCCCCACGAGAACAGAATCCTGGTTCTGGATCATGTTGTGGCGGGCAATGGTCTCTTTTGCTGCGGCAACCACTGTTCTGTTCTGTTTTTTTTCCATGGATTCCATAATATCAAATTTATTTGCAGAATCCAACCGGTTTTCAGCAATGATGATCCATCAGGGTCAGGCTTGCGGCAAGCCTGACCGATCCTTGAAAAGGGGTGTCGATTGCCTAAAAGTCCTTGAAATCCTCTTCGTCATCGTCAAAGGGGATCACCTGGTCGGGCCGTACTTCCCCTGTTTTGCCGGCAAGCTGTCGCTGCTTGTCCGATCCCCGGGAGGTGCGGGCAGGGGCGCTGCCTGAGGAACGGCGCGGCTGTTGTGCCCTTGCCCCGTGTTGTTTTCTTTTTCCCGTCTGGGTTCCTCCCACCATCTGCATCAGCGCTTCCACGGAGGTTCTCATCTCCCCGGCCTGGGCGTTGAGTTCCTCCGAGGCCGAGGCCGACTCTTCGGCACTGGATGCATTCTGTTGAACCACCTTGTCCATCTCAGTGATGGCCTTGTTGATCTGGTCGATGCCGTCGGACTGTTCCCTGGAGGCCGCGGTGATCTCACCGACAAGCTCACCGACTTTTCCAGTGCTCTGTGCCACCCGGTCAAAGGCCTCATTGGTGCCGGTGACGATGTCAGAGCCGCTGGCCACCTTCTTTACCGTGTCTTCGATGAGAGCTGCCGTGTTTTTTGCCGCTTCGGCGGCCCGCATGGCAAGGTTTCTCACCTCGTCGGCCACAACGGCAAACCCGGCCCCGGCTTCACCGGCCCTGGCCGCTTCCACAGCGGCATTCAGGGCGAGAAGATTTGTCTGGAAGGCGATCTCGTCGATGGTCTTGATGATCTTGGATGTCTCTTCGCTGGCCTTGTTGATCTCGTCCATGGATGTGGTGAGCCGATCCATGGAGTCGTTGGCCGTGGCAACCACCTGGTTGGCCTCCTTCATCAGGGTGTCGGCCTGGCCGGCATTGTCGGCGTTCTGCCGGGTCATGGAGGCCATTTCTTCCATGGAGGAGGAGGTCTCTTCAATGGAGGCGGCCTGCTGGGAGGCCCCTTCTGCCAGCTGCTGGCTTGCCCCGGAAACCTGGCTGGATGCCGAGGCCACCTGGTCCGATCCTTCGTTCATACGGTTGGCGATGGTCTGGAGCACCCCTGTGATCCCCCTGGCAATGACAAAGGCCAGGAACAGGCCGATGATCACGGCAACCGCTCCCACAATGGTGACATTGCGCTTGGTGGCCCTTGCAGCCTTGAGCATGGCCGTATCGGTCATGATATGGGACTTCGCTTCCCTGCGAAGATCACCCAGCAGGGCCTGGGTCTTTTCCAGGGCCGGGACGGTTTTTTCGGCATAAATTCCTCGTGCCCGGTTCATTCTGTCCACCATGGTATCGGCCCGGAGGGTGAGTTTTCCCAGCAGTTCCCGGGTCCTGGTCAGGGCCGGCAGGGTTTGGGTCTCGTAGATCTTTTTTGCAAGGTTTTGGGCGGTAATGTTTTTCTCTTCCAGCTGTATCAATTGTTTGACTTTTTCGGCAACCTGTTCCAGGTGAACCGAGGTCTGCTCCTGGAAGATGGCGAGTTTCTCGTCGCGGCTGTAGGTACGGGTGATGGCGGCGGCGCTCTGGTGGAGTTTGTTGTGGTGCTCTCTCACCGCTGTTAATACTGTGGCAAATTCCGGCCAGTCGGTTTCCATTCCTCTGACCTCCCGGGTTTTCAACCATTGGCCGAAGGCACACCGGTCCGGGTTTGTTTCCACATGGATCTTTGTGTTGAAAAGCAGTGCGTCAGCAACGGCACCGGCCCATTGCCTGTGGTCATCCAGGCGGTCCTTGAGACGGTTTATCAATCCGGGGTGCCGCTTTTTCCATACGTTGTCTATGTTAACCGCCGATGCGTGGAGGGCTGCGTGGGGTTCTTTGATGGCCTGGAGCAGTTTTGCCAGTTCAGGGTCTTCGGCAGCAACCCTTTTTCCCTCTTCACCGTAGAGAAAACGTCCCATGCCGCACTGGTGAGGGTTGGTTTCTATGTCTAATTCTGGCAGGTTTTTGATAAAAAGGTCTTTGATTTCGTCAGACCACTTTAAATGGTCCACCTCTTTTTCAATGAGAAATGCCGGCAGTTTTTCATCGGCCTGGACAAAGTGCTTTTGAATGTCAACGGCCGAGGCGTGGAGGGTTGCGTGGGGGGCTTCAATCTCCCTGAAAAGGGGAGCCAGGGAGGGAACAAGGGTTTCGGCAGATTTCCGCCCCTGGCCGTAGAGCCATTTCCCAAAACCGCACTGGTGGTCGTCGGTCTCCACATCCAGGCGGGTGACACTCTCATCGGTGAGCAGGGCACTGACCCTGTTTGCCCAGTTGAGATGGTCCACCTCTTTCTGGGCGAGATTGCCGTCTAACTTGTTGCCGTCAATGACCTG
>DATFJZ010000326.1:0-5193 GCA_035268945.1 Desulfobacteraceae bacterium
TCGGGATTGCCATACACCACTCCAATCTTCATCCGAATCTGGTTGATGAAGATGATGGTGGTTCCAGTCTTGCCGATTGTGCCGGTGAGTTTCCTCAGGGCCTGGGACATGAGCCGTGCCTGGAGCCCCATGTGGGAATCCCCCATATCGCCTTCGATCTCGGCCCTGGGCACCAGGGCGGCCACAGAATCAACGATCATGATATCAACGGCACCGCTTCTGACGAGCATGTCTGCAATCTCCAGGGCCTGTTCCCCCGTGTCCGGCTGGGAGACCAGCAGCTCATCACAGTCCACACCGAGCTTTTTGGCGTAGGAGACATCAAGGGCGTGCTCGGCATCGATAAATGCCGCAATGCCCCCTTTTTTCTGGGCCTCTGCCACGGCATGGAGGGCCAGGGTTGTCTTGCCCGACGATTCAGGGCCGTAGATCTCCACCACCCTTCCCCTGGGCAGGCCGCCCACACCCAGGGCCTTGTCCAGGGCAAGGGAACCGGTGTGGATAACCGGAACCGCCTGGACCTCCCTGCCGCCAAGCTTCATGATGGCGCCCTTGCCGTACTGACGTTCGATCTGACTCATGGCCGTCTTTACGGCCTTTTCCTTTTCCGTTTCATTCCCCATGTGTTCACACTCTCCCCAAATTATATTTCCCCGATGAAAGGGCCGTCGGTGGTCTTCCAGGCAACGATGTCCACTAGAAAATCACCCGTAACACAATGCCGGTAAGCAGCCCTGCTGCGATATCATCCAGCACAATGCCCGGCCCCCTGGTGAATTTTTTTTCAAACTGCCTCACAGGAGGCGGTTTGACAATATCAAAAAACCTGAAAATCAAAAAACCGGCGCCAAGGGTGTAAAGGTTCACCGGCATGCCGGCCATGGCTACGGCGTATCCTGCAATTTCATCGATGACAATGGCGCCGGGATCTTTTTGGCCGATAATCACCTCGGCCTCCTGGGATATCCACACCGCCCCAAGAATCAGAAAGACAACGGCAAAGGTCTCAAGGTCCGCCCCCAGCCAGTGGATCAAAAGAACCGGCAGAATACCAACCAGTGTACCAAAGGTCCCGGGGGCAAAGGGAATTTTCCCTGCCATCCCGCCGGTTGCCGCAAAAAGAACAAGGGTCTTTCTGTTTATTTTAAAAATGAAATCCTCAGTCATAGTTTCCTGTCTCAACTTTCGGAATTTTCTTTTTGTCACAGGGGTCAGGCCTGCCCAACACCGAAAGTTGCGTTCCTATTTTTATAATCTGCTCCGGTCCATGTCAAGGCATACCTGGCGATAAACATCCTTTAAAGGCATTTTCTTCTGCAGGGCAATGGCCCTGCACACCTCAAACTCCGGCATCAGGCGGTCATTTCCATCGGGATCGGTTATTTTTTTTACCGAAACCGTGCCAAAGCCTGTCTGAACAGACGTCTCCTCCCTTGGAAGGACCATTCGCTGCTGCTCATGGCACCTGACCCCTGTGGTGGTGCTTTCCGACAAAACCAGATCGATGATCCCCTGCACATCCTTTGGCCTGCAGACAACCTCCAGCCGTGTGCCGGGTCTGTTTTTTTTCATCTGCACGGGAAAAAAGCAAACATCCAGGGCATTTGCCTGGAAAAGCCTCTCCATGAGATACCCGGAGAATTCGGGATTCATGTCGTCAATGGAGGTTTCAACCACAAATACCGACTCCTGGGTGACAAACCCGGCCGACCGTAACGGGCTCTCCGGTTTATCGGCAACCTCCCTGCCGGTGACAATCCGCAGCAGATTGGGCAGGCCGGCAGAGGATTCTCTTTTGCCTGCCCCGTACCCTGTCCTGTCCATCACCATCTCCGGCATCCGGCCGAACCCGGTGGCAAGGGTGGTGATGATCGCCGCCCCTGTCGGGGTGACAAGTTCCATTTCGGCATTTGAGGGTTTCACGGGAATCCCCTGGAGCATGGCGGCCACTGCCGGAACGGGAACGGGAATAACACCATGGCTGCACCTTACCGAACCGGACCCCACAGCCACGGTTGAAGCCGAAACCTGTGTAATCCCGAGATACTCCACACAGAGAAAGGCCCCGACGATGTCCACAACGGCATCGATGCCCCCCACCTCATGGAAATGAACCGTTTCCAGGTCTGAGCCGTGTATTGCGGCCTCTGCCCTGGCAATCTTTTCAAAGGCAGACAGGCTCAGGTTTTTTACCCGTTCGGAAAGAGGGGAATCGGAGATGAGCTTTTTAATCGCCGTGTAATGTCTGGCAGGCGGATTTTCTTCGGCATCCACAAAGATATTTACCGCCTTGATGCCGTTGTGCCAGGTGTCTTCGGCCCTGATGTCAAACCCGTCAACGAGGAGGGTGGCAATTTTTTTTCTGAGCCAATCCACAGGGACTCCGAGATCCACAAACGCCCCCAGGGTCATGTCACCGCTGATACCGGAAAAGAGATCAAAATAGGCAATCATAAAGGTTACAACTCCCCAAGGGCATGGACGTTGAGAATCTCCAGAACAAGGTTTGCCGTATCCACCATGTCCGACAGCCGGACAGACTCCCTTACCGTATGCACATCCGTCATACCCGTCCCGAGGACCCCGGCCGTGATGCCCTTGCCAAAGAAAATATTGGCATCGGCTCCGCCGCCGATGGTCTTGGTTTCCATGGGTTTTCCCAGGTTTTCCGCCGACCTCTTGGCAAGCCTTACCACGAAATGGTCTTCATCGATGTTGGTGGCTGGAAAGTCCTGCTCCAGATCCACCTCTATCCCGGGCATCTTTTGATTCTGAATCCTGGCCTGGTCAGCAGCCCGGTAAAAGGGAGTGATAATGGCATCGGTAACTTTTTCGAGTTTTTTTTCATCATGGCTCCGGGCCTCTCCGTCGATGGTCACAAGGTCCGGAACGATATTGGTTGCCTTGCCCCCTTTTATCGTACCGATATTGCATGTGGTTTCATGGTCAATCCTGCCAAGTTCGAGATTGGCCATGGCTTTTGATGCAATAAAAATGGCGTTGATGCCATTTTCCGGGGCTGCACCGGCATGGGCATCCTTTCCATGGACCTTAATGGTGAACCGGTTGGCTGCAGGCGCCCTGGTGACAATGCCTTCAATATCGGTGGAATCGAGAATATAGCCATTTTTGGATTCTAATAACGAAAAATCAAAATGCTTGGCACCCAGCAGTCCCACCTCTTCACAGACGGTAAAGACAATCTCGATGGGGGGGTGGGGCAGTTTTTTCTCGAGAACAGTGGTCAGCACCTCAAGGATAATGGCAATGGCGGATTTGTCATCAGCGCCCAGAATGGTGGTGCCGTCACTTCTGAACACCCCCTCCTCAAACACCGGATTCACCCCTGTGCCGGGTTCAACAGTGTCCATGTGACCGGACAGGAACAGCGGTTCTGCCGCAACACTGCCTGGAAATTTTGCCACAAGGTTGCCGGACTCCCCGCCGACCATCTCCCCGGCATTGTCAAACACAACAGTGGCACCCATCTCTTCGAGCATACCTGCCAGCTTTGAAGCAATTTCCCCCTCTTTTCTTGACACGGAATCGATCTTGACAAGCATTTCAAAACATTCAGCCAGCCTCTTGCTGTTAATCATTGGAGAACCTCATTTTGATAATCTTAGAATTTTGGGATTTCAGCCCTGGGAACCAGTCATAATTCCTGAAGCCGGGCGAGAATCCGTCAATGGTTTTTTAAAGCAGACCATGGATCAGCCATACCGATTATTGCCCGGGCATCAATATATACTAAATTTTGCTCTGGAGTTCCACAGAAAAGAAAAAAAACTGCTCCCCCATGGAGGATTCGAATTGCTGTTGACAAACAGCATAAACTTTATTTTCTGTATAAAATTAGCAGTTTCGGAAGTGTGCGGCTCACTGGTGGGGCCCTCGGACTTCAAATTTACAGGATCATTCCTAAGCTTCCCAAAAAAAACCAGTTTTACCAATACTCTCAACCTTTTTATCCGCTTACAGTCTCGTTGTATCTTTGTCATAAATCCCTCGTAAACCCTGTAACCATGCTGGTTTTCGCCTGTTAACCGGGGAAGGCATGAACTTCCTTCGCTAAAAACCCACGCCAAGCTTACGTCGGGGAAGTCTGGGCACTGCCAAATGGCCCGTGGTTGACCAGCAGCCGTCCCGGAGCTATTGCCTACCAAACAATCAAACACCTATACAAAAAAGTGATTCATCCGGCAAATCCAAAATATTGCTTGGCCATAGCCGCATTCTGCAGCAGCAAATGCAAAGACCTGTCAAGAAAAATTAGGTTTTCGGGGTTATTGTAAACCATCTCCGTGGGGACTATATGCAACCATTAAATTATGTGCTGCTTATATATTGTCAAGCATATGTTGACACCTGAGTTTATTCATGATTGAATAAATATAGTATAGTATAGTATAGTTGTAAAAATAACCAGTCCTTCAATCATCTCTGAGGCTTATTGCTTCCGAATGACTCTAAGTAGCCACCAAAAAAACTTTTTATGGAACCGGCCCGATGCCTCGGTGTCTTTGGCAAAGATCAGCAGGCCCCGTGTCCAGAAAGTTTTGCAGCGTCGGAGACTGTTCCAACTGCTGGATGAAACCCGCGTCTGTCAGGCCACGTGGATATGCGGGCCGGGCGGATCAGGCAAGACGACCTTTATTGCCAGCTACATAGAGGAAAACCAGCTTCCCTGTCTTTGGTATCAAATTGATGAAGGCGATTCGGATATCGCCGCATTTTTCTATTACCTGGTACTGGCAGGCAGAGGGCTTGTCCGTGAGGAAAAACGCCTCCCCCTTCTGACCCCGGAATACGCACTTGGGATTTCCACTTTCACCCGCCGATTTTTCGAGGAACTGTTTGACCGATTGAAAAAACCAGGGGTTTTTGTGCTGGATAACTATCAGGAACTCCCGCCTGACTGCCTGCTCCATGGAGTGGTACGCAACGCCTTGTCAGTGACCCCCGAGGATATAAACCTCTTTATTTTAAGCCGAACGGAACCTCCTCCGATCCTGGCAAGGGCCATGGCAAGCAATCTCCTCTCCGAGATCGGATGGCCGGCGCTTCGGCTTCAACCCCAGGAAACCAGGGACATTGTCCGGTTATTGAGTCGCAACCCGCCATCTGAGACGGTTATCGATTCGCTGCATGAAAAAGTTGACGGCTGGCTGGCAGGTTTGCTCCTTCTTTTAA
>DATFJZ010000327.1:0-2667 GCA_035268945.1 Desulfobacteraceae bacterium
ACGGTTGAGGCGACCTGTGCATGCGGAAACAAGCTCGATGTCGGTTCAACCAAGAAAGAGGTAAGGGTTGAAATCTGTTCCAGCTGTCATCCCTTTTTCACAGGCAAGCAGAAGCTTGTGGATACGGCAGGCAGAATCGACCGCTTTAAAAAGAAATACGCCGGTTTTGATGCGGTAAAGCAGGCGGCAAAGAAAAAATAAAGCGCCCTGGGTGTTTTTGCAGGATCGTTATCATTGTTTTTGACGGCGTTGGCTCCGCATCTTCAACCCAAACTTCGTTGCGGGCGGTTCGATGACCATAAACCGGCCATGCTGGTTGTATCGGTGCTGTGTACCAGGCAACCGAACAGACGCAAAGGGATTTATGATAAATAAACTTCACGGCATAAAAGAGCGATTTATAAAACTTGAACAGCTTCTCAGTGATCCGGAGGTGATCGCTGACCAGGTGAAATACCAGAAGTATATCAAGGAACACGGTGAGATCGGCAAGGTTGTGACCGTGTTTAACGATTATGAAGAGCTTCTTGGCGAACTTGAAGATTCCACCGGGCTGCTAAAAGATCAGGATCCCGATATCAGGGAGATGGCAAAGGATGAAGTTGCCCTGCTCGAAGAGAAAAAAGAGAGCCTGGAGTCGGAATTGAAAAGGCTGCTCATGCCGAAGGATCCCCGGGATGACAAGAATGTTATCCTCGAGATCAGGGCTGGAACCGGTGGAGACGAGGCCGGACTGTTCGCAGCGGATCTGTTCCGGATGTACTCCCGTTATGCCGAAACCAAGTCTTGGAATGTCGAGGTGATGGATGTCAGTCATGCCGGTGCTGGCGGCTTCAAGGAGGTTATCGCCACGATACGGGGCAGGGGGGTCTTTTCCGCCTTCAAGTATGAGAGCGGCACCCACAGGGTTCAGAGGGTCCCCGAGACGGAAACCCAGGGCAGGGTCCACACCTCGGCTGTGACGGTTGCCGTGCTGCCCGAGGCCGAGGATGTCGAGCTCGATTTGAACCCGGCAGATATAAAGGTTGATGTGTTCCGGGCCTCGGGTCCCGGCGGTCAGTCGGTCAACACGACGGATTCCGCCGTACGGCTCACCTACCTGCCAACCGGTGAAGTCGCCACCTGCCAGGACGAAAAGTCCCAGTTGAAAAACAAACTCAAAGCCATGCGGGTATTGAAATCCAGGATACTGGATGCCATGGTGAGGGAGCAGGAAGATGCCCGTGCTGCCCAGCGTAAGGACCAGGTGGGTTCCGGGGACAGAAGCGGCAGAATACGAACCTACAATTTTCCCCAGGGACGCTTGACCGACCACCGGATAGGCCTTACCCTTTACAAGCTGGACAGCATCATGGAAGGGGATATTCAATCCATCATCGATGAATTGAAGACCGACAGCCAGGCCAGGGCGTTAAAGGCCATAGAGCAGAAAGATGGTTTCCAGTAACCCGGGACTGCCCTGGACCATTTTCAAGGTGCTCTCCTGGACGGAATCTTACTTTGACTCCCTTGATATTGAAGGCAGCCGGCTTGCAGCGGAGATCCTCCTGGGTCATGCCCTTGGTGTAAAAAGACTCGACCTCTACCTTCAGTACGACCGCCCCCTGCAGGAAAAGGAGCTGACCCTTTACAAGTCCCTGATACGCCGGAGGGTGAACCGGGAACCTGTGGCCTATATCACAGGCAGCAAGGGTTTTTTTCTTTCCGAACTGGATGTTACCACGGATGTCTTGATCCCAAGGCCGGACACCGAGGTGCTGGTGGAAACAGCCCTGGATCTCCTGAAAACCGCTCCGGGGCAAACGGTTCTGGAGCTTGGCGTGGGATCCGGTGCCGTGATCCTCTCCCTTGCCCGGGAGGGTCTGGGATGTTCGTTTTTTGGCGTGGATCTCTCAGACAGGGCGGTTGCAGTGGCGGCTGCCAATGGCAAGAAAATTAGAAACATGGACCCCGTTGCCCTGACTGTCGGGTCGTGGTTGACCTGTTTCCGCCAGGGCGATATTTTTGATCTCATTGTTTCGAACCCTCCGTATATTCCTTCCAGGGAAATAGACACCCTGGAGCCTGAGATCCGCTCCTTTGAGCCGAGGATGGCCCTGGACGGAGGGAATGACGGCTTGGACAGTCTCCAAAAGATCATTGACAACGCCCATCTCCACCTTCGGTCCGGCGGTGTGCTGCTTGTCGAAACGGGGTGTGACCAGAAAGAGCAGGTGGTACACATCGCAGCCATGACAGGACGTTACCACCCCCTGGTGTATATACGGGACTATGGTGGTCACGACCGCGTGGCAAAATTGGTAAAAAAATAATTGCCAATTAAGAGAGAGTCTGGTATATACGTTGGGATTTTATTTAACCCCCGGCAGTGAATGACATAGTGACCTGGAATTTGGCTGTTCAAGATCTTTGTCTGCCTGCAGTTGATCACTGTCATTGAGCAACAAACAACGCACACTCCTTGATCCGGAATCAGGTGCTTTTTCCCCGGAAAAAGTTGATGCCGGAGATGACAGGCGTGGTGGAAAAAAAACCATTTAAACAGTTATGGAGAGAAAAAAAGATGGCTTACATTACCATGAGGGAGCTGCTAGAGGCAGGTGTTCATTTCGGTCACCAGACAAGGCGCTGGAATCCAAAAATGAAGAAGTATATTTTTGGTGCAAG
>DATFJZ010000328.1:0-2599 GCA_035268945.1 Desulfobacteraceae bacterium
CCGTTGTGCGTTTTGACGGCTCCTTGATATTCACCAATGCCACCTACCTGGAAGACAAGGTGCTGGAGTATATCACCGAGAAACCGGACCTGAAACACATTCTCATCGAATCCGGCGGCATCAACGACATTGACGCCTCGGGGGAGGATGCCCTCTCCATTCTCATTGATACGGTGAGGGGCAGCGGCCGGGGTATCTCCTTCTGCGGTGTCAAGGAAGAGGTGATGGCCGTGATGGAAAGAACCCATCTCATTGAGAAAGTGGGAAGAGAGAACATCTATCCCAATTCGAGAAAGGCCCTGGAGGATATCTACAATGAGCTCCACGACTCTGGGGAGTGCAAGGTCTGCCCACTGAAGGCTTACATGCCGGCAGAACAGGCATAAGGGCCATGGAAAAAATAAAATTCACCATAAGTCTTGTCTTTTTGCCCGTCTTCTTCGTTGCATCAATGGGCACATATTTCATTTCAATATGCTCCCATTAATGCGCCTTGAAGACGAACAAAAATCCTAAGCCCTATTGGTGTATTTTAAAATTTCCATAGCCCTAAACCGAACAGAACAGCACGGGGAATGCAGAAGGGGACGTTGTGAGGACCCTGCTCATTTCCTTTTTACAGGAAAGCCGTCAGCTATCAGTCGTCAGCCGTCAGTATTTTTCTTCTGATTACTGACGGCTGATGGCTTTCATGAATAAATTGAATTAAGGAAATTATCATGAAGAATCTCAAGCAGCTCAATGACCGCATTATCAGCCGGGTGAACGTCAACCTCAAGGAGTTTGATTTTGATACCGGAAACTTTGTTGAAAACACCCTCGATTATAAAAAAATGCTCAAATTCTTTGCCTTTTACGGCATTACCGCCCACCATCCCATCCATTTCCATTTTATGGAATCCAATATCGCCGGCAGCTATTTTCTCGGCAAGTGTTATGTCAAGCGGTCGGCGGTCTACAAAACCGATGTCAGGGGAGACGAACTCAAGCGGAAAGGGGATTCCATCCAATGCGCCAAGGATATTCCCCTTCAGGAGGATGAATTCATCTCCATCAAGGACAGCCTCCTGTACAAAACCCTTGTGCACAATTATTCCCACAACCCGGAATCCCCTGAAGAATTCTCCATCCGAAATACCGTTTCGGCCCACTACGCCAATATCCACGGCACCACCATCGAGGGGAGTTTTCTCGGTCCCTTTGCCACGGTGGACCTCATGGCCCTCCACTCGTGCATTGTGGGCGAATTCTCCTACATCCAGGCAGAAGAACTGTTTCATCAAAGAATCGACCCCGGCACGGTGTGGATCAAAAACGAAGATTTTAATTTCCAGTACACCTTTAAAAAAGAAGTGCTGGACAACTACGTGGGCATCACCGACTCCCACCAGCCAAGGGGAATGATCTACGATTTTGTGCAGCAGCGGGAGGGAGACTATGAAAAAATCTTTGAAACAGTCAACCCCAAACCCCTGAAGGCGCCGGCAAATTCAGCGGTGAGCCGTTTTGCCGTTACCAAGGGCGACACCCAGATCGGGGAAAATGTACTGGTGGCCCAGCGGGCCTTTCTTGAAAATGCCGAAATGGGCGGCGGCTCCAATGCCCAGGAGAACTCGTACATCATCAACTCCAAGCTGGCCGGCCTGAATGTCACGGCCCACGGAGGAAAGATCATCAACGCCGACATGGGGCTCAAGGTCTTTGTGGGATTCAACGCCTTTCTCAACGGCAAGGAAGACGCAAGGCTGGTTGTCGGCAACAACTGCATTGTCATGCCCCACACCATCATCGACAACGATATTCCCCTGGAAATCGAGGAGAACCATGTTGTATGGGGGTTCATACGAAACAAGAAAGACCTTGAGAAAAACTCCATTCACGTGGACAAGCTGGCAGAACACCAGGGCAAGCTGAAACTCGGACGGATGACCTTCAACGGCAGCGGCCGAAAATTTTTCGACGCCTTTACCGGCAGGATCGAGCATATCCTCGAGGCCAACGGCGCCTACTGCGATGACAGCTCCAACCGCGGCCACGCCCAGGATGACCAGAAAATCGCCTTCAACCTGATTCAGCCTTACAGAACCGGCAAAAAAAAGGGAATATACCCTGAAATCCAGATAAACCCTTAAAGGAAACCACCATGCTGGAACTGCCAGCGGCTGAAATCAACAGGCTTTTATCAACACCCCTGGATTTTTCATCCCTTTTTGATGAAATCCCCCTGGGAATAATGGTACTGGACCTTGATCGAAATGTTGTCTATCTCAACCGCTCCTTTGAGGCCCTTACCGGCTTCTCCCTGTCCCCGGCCCGGGGCGTTCCCTGTCGCAACGTTCTGCGCAGCAGCGCCTGCATGACCGACTGCCCCGATGCCATGGTCCAGGGAGACCGCCGGTCCAGGAGTCTTGAAGCGGACATCATCAACCTGGACCGACAGAAAATCCCCGTCAGGATCACCCTTGCGCCGGTTCAAAACAACAGGGGTGACACCACGGGGTTTGTGGAGACCGTGGAAGATCTGAGCATTGTCCGGAAACTGAACAAAAAAACCAGCCCGGCCTACAGCTTTGCCAATATCATCGGCAGAAGCCGGCAG
>DATFJZ010000329.1:0-4646 GCA_035268945.1 Desulfobacteraceae bacterium
GCAGGGCCGCCTGGTCACCGATATAGCCCAGGGTGGTCAAAAGGTGGACCAGGTAATCGGACTGGGCATTGAAAGCGGCCTTGGTCAGGATGGGAACAGCTTTTTTCCCGATTTTCAGGAACTGGTCAATGGCGGCGTCCCTGATGTGGGTGTGGCTGGAGTCCATGAGCAGGGAAAGGGTTTCCAGGGCGTACTGGTCCTGGATCTCTGCCATGGCTTCGATGGCCAGCAGATCGGCATCACTGGTTCCGGATATGCACTGGTACAGATGGTCAACGGCCGGTCTGCCGGCATGTTCTGCCATGGCAAAGATCGCCTCATGTCTGATTTTCCCATCTGTTTTCTGGTCTTTTGCCAGGGTTGCCAGCAGGGGGAGGTGTTCTTCCAGCCGCAAAGCACCAAGGGATTTTACGGCCTGGGCGAGAATCTCACTGTCTCTGGATGTTGAAATGATGCTGGCAATGGGCCCGGCTGTTTCTGTCAGGGCAAGGTCCCCTGCAGCTTTAAGATAGATCAGGCGGCTGCTTTTATGGTCTTCCCCGGTGATGTAGCGGATGACCAGGTCAGTGTTGCCGTAAGCCTTGTCCAGGATCAGCTCGTACAGGGCGTCCTGCATCTCCGGGCTTGCGATTTCTACCCTTGTCAAATGCTCCAGCAGGGGGAAGGCAATGGCCTCGCGGGCATTGCCAATGGCAAGAAGGGCCTGTTTCTGAACCTCAACATCGATATTGGAATCCGATGCAAACTGAAGCAGGGCCTTGGCCTTGACGATATCCTCTGCTTTAAGGCAGAAGGCCAGCTCTTCTAAAAATTCTTTGGCATTGATTCTGGGCATGACACACCTCTGTATATCTTGGGGATGGATGGACAATTTTTGGGCCTTGATCATACCACGGGGGTTCCATGAACCAGTGGGTTTGGCCGACGTTAAGATCAAGCCCAATTTCTGCTATTTCATCTGGTAGAAAACCGATTTCAGGTACCGCTGGGGAGCAAAGAGATCGGAATCATTGGCGAGGGATTCCGTGGAACCGATGATCAGGTAGCCGTCCGGCTCCAACACCTTGGCGATGTTGCTGTAGATCTTTCTTCTGTCTTCGCTGGTAAAATAGATCATGACATTCCGGCAAAGAATAATGTCAAATTTGCCAAGGCCGGTAAAGGGTTTCATCAGGTTCATTTTTTTAAACTGGGCCATGAACCTGATTTCATCCTTTATCCGCCAATTGTCTCCGCTGGGGGTAAAATAGCGGTTGAGCCGTTTCTGATCCAGACCCCTGGCGATTTCAAATTTGTTGTACTGGCCGTAGCTTGCCTGGGCCACGGCAGCATCGGAGATGTCTGTGCCGAGAAGCTTGATATTGAAGGTTTTAGGTGTGATGTTCATCTCGTTAAGGGCCATGGCAATGCTGTAGATCTCCTGGCCGGTTGAGCTGGCGGCGCTCCAGAGGCGGATGGAGGGTTTCAGGCCTGTTTTGTTCCCCGAGCGTTTGTCAATGAGATCGGGAATGATTTTATACTGGAGCAGTTCAAAGGGGGCCTTGTCCCGGAAGAAATAGGTTTCATTGGTGGAGATGGCGTCGATGATTATCTTTTCCACCTCTCTTTTAACGTCTGATCTGGCTTTTTTCAGCAGCTCCGAATAGGAGCCGCATTTCATTTGTGCAAGAACAGGGTTGAGCCGTGTTTCCACGAGGTATTCCTTGCCCTTCGCAAGCGCTATGCCCGAAATATCAAGGATATATTTTGAAAATGAGTCAAACTCCTGGGGCGTGATGTTGATCATGGAAACCTGCTTACTGTTTGACGGTTTTATTGATCTCTTCTGCGATCTTGTCCAAAGGGGCAATGATGTCGGTGATCCCTCGTTCGATGGGTTCCTTGGGCATTCCGTAAACGGTACAGGTCTCTTTGTTCTGGGCGATGATGATGCTTCCGTTTTTTTTCATCAATACCGCGCCTTTTGTGCCGTCAGAACCCATTCCTGTCATGATCACTCCTGTTGCCCTTGCCACGTAATGCTCTGATATGGAGCGGAACAGGTAGTCAACCGAGGGTTTGCAGCTGTTTTCAGGGGGATCGTCGGTGATTTTGATGTTCCTTGTTTTGCCGTCGGCCCCGGCCACGACTTTCATCTGCCTGCCCCCAGGGGCGATATAGACCCTGTTGGGAACCAGAGGTTCCCCGTTGACAGCCTCCCTGACCTCCAGGGGGGATTTGGCGTCCAGACTCTTGGCAAGGGAGGCGGTAAACACAGGGGGCATGTGTTGAACAATGAGCACAGGCACATTGAGGTTCGGCGACAAAAGAGGCACCATCTTTGCCAGGGCATTGGGCCCCCCTGTGGAGATACCGATGGCAATGATTTCCGAGGCGGATTTCCTGGTCATCGCCCTGGGCCGGGTGACAGGTGCCGTGGGCCTGGGGGCGGGTTTGGGTAAAACTTTGCCCGGGGGTGTCCGCCGCCTCAGTTTGGCAGTGACCTCTTTTTTCCGTCTGTATCCCTGAATCACCGGCAAAAGGGATTCTTTGACCTTGATCAGGTTGTCGGCCATCTTTCCGGCATCGGGCTTGGGAACGAAGTCAAAGGCGCCCAGTTCAAGGGCCTTTATGGTCATATCGCTGCCCTTCTGGGTAAGGGTGGAGAGCATCACGGCAACCGGAGGGTCGGCCATGGCATGCAGCTGCTCCAACACTTCAATACCCGTCATCTCGGGCATTTCAATATCAAGGGTGATCAGGTCCGGCTTTAACGAGGCAATTCGTGAAAGGGCAATCTTGCCGTTGCTGGCCGCTCCCACCACTTCAATCCCGGGCAGCTGTTTGAGTACATCCGATACAATTTTTCGGTAGACGATGGTGTCGTCCACCACAAGGACTTTGATCGTTTCCATATTATTCTTTGAGCACCTCTTCTATATCCAGAATGCCGATGAGGCTTTTTTCGGTTTTCAGAACACCGTGGAAAAATTTTCCCTTGACACCGCCGATATTGGAGGGGGCCTGCTCTATATGGTCTTTTTCCGCAGCCACCACGTCGCTTATCGAGTCCACGAGAAGTCCGATGTGCTCGTCCTGGAACCGGACAATGATATTTCTGTTGTCCTTGCCCTTTTGGATCTGGGAAAGTCCCAGTTTTTTGCCAAGATCCAGGATGGTGACAATCCGTCCCCGGAGGTTTAGCACTCCGACGACATAATCGGCGGACTGGGGAACCGAGGTCATTTCAAAGTTTTTGTTGATCTCCTGGATGCTGAGGATATCAATGCCGCAAAGGGCCTTGCCAACGTAAAAGGTCGCCATTTCCATGGCTGTTTCGGAAACAAGTTCAGTGGTTTCAGTCATGCTTAATTCTCCCGGGAATCCCGTTGATTGCGTTGTGGCAGCCAGGGCCGTTTACAGGAAACAAGAAACGGCTCCATTTCATCTCCTTTGTTTGCTGAAGGCCTTCTGCCCATGGCCGTTTGGGCCAAAATAACGGGCATTGTTTTTGACCCATGCTGAGTTCCCAGGAAACGGAGGATTTCCTGTACTGCAACATGCGTTTTTTTCCCCGGCTCATCTGGTGGGCCGGGTTGTCAAAGGTTGAGGTGTTTTCGGATCACCTTCATGAGGTTTTCCCTGTCCAGCTTGATTTCATACTCGTCAATGCCCACCCGTCCCCCCCGGGTCACGTGCTCGTCACTGGCCAGGGAAGTAAGGGCAATCACGGAAAAATGGGAAAAATCAGGGTGTGCCTTGATCTTTTCCGTCAGCTCAAAACCGTCCATATTGGGCATTTCAAGGTCTGTGACAACGATATCGATCTCGTCGCTGTGTTTTTGGAGCAGGTCCCAGGCAATGGCACCGTCCTCCGCCTCGATCACCTTGTACCCGTCTTCCGTCATGAATCCGGTGACCTGGTTTCTGAAAAAGGCCGAATCTTCGGCAAAGAGGATCACCTTTTGTCCCGCCTCGGCCATTTCGGCGGCAGCGGTTTTCTCTTCCTTAAACCAGGCGGGGTTCAGTTCCTTGACCAGGTCGAAGATGTCCACCAGCAGGGTGGTGCGGTTGTTGATGATCATGGAGCCGTTGATGCAGGGCTGTTTGAGGGTGGAATCATCGATATCCAGTGAGACCTCGATGGCATCCACCGGCGGGGTGACCATGAGGCCAAGCTCCCTTCCCTTGACGGTAAAAACAATGATCTCCTGCTGTTCCCTCGGGCTGAGTTTGTCCAGATTTGCCACCTGGGACAGCTCGTAGAGGGGGAGGGCACCGCCACGGTACTGGACGACCTTTTTCCCGCCGACGTCTTCGATGGTGGAATAGGGAATCCGCTCGATGCGCTCCACAAGGTTGAGCGGAGCGGCAAAATACTCGGACTCTCCGTTTCGAAACAGTAGCAGGGACGCCTTGTCCCTGGCCTTGTCTTCGGCTTCCCGGGCCTGCCTGGCCGCCTTGGCCACCCGTTCGGTCTCAGCGGATGTGGTCAGTTCCGCCATTTGGGCCAGTGAAGCGACATCCAGTATAAGGGCGACCTTTCCATCTCCCATGATGGTGGCACCGGCGTATCCGCTGCATTTTTTCAGGTGTCGTCCAAGGGGCTTGACAACGATCTCTTCCGAGTCGCTGAGCTCGTCAACAACCATCCCGTACTTGAACTG
>DATFJZ010000330.1:0-7834 GCA_035268945.1 Desulfobacteraceae bacterium
TGTGGGGGTGACAACCCATGCCACAAAAATCCCCGCAGTGCCGATGGTGATGATTTTTTCAAAGAGGATCTTTGCCCCGAGAAGGACAAGCCCGGTCTTGATGTAATACTCCGTCTGGATGGCAGGGGTTGCCCATTTCGGAGTGCCGACGGTATTACTGATCAGCATGCCGAGGAAGATGGCCCATGCGGCATAACCAATGCCGTAGTGCTTCATGGTGGTCTGGTAACTGAAAAACCACGCCAGCAACGTAATACCATAAACCATTGTAAAACCCAGGGCAAATTTCCTGAACGGCGTTCCCATGATCTTCATGGGAATTCCAAAAAGAACGCAGAAAAAAATCCCAAGCCCTATGAGCTTGCCGATCTGGTTGTAGGGTTTGATCTTGGTCTTCTCTTTTGCCTTGGAGGCGACAAACTGGGTTTCCCGCCAGTGATCAATGGCATTGGCGGCGGCCTTGTTGAGACGCTGATTTTCGAATCCGGCCTCCTCGGCACGTGCCTCTGCGGCTTTAGCCGCAGCAAAGGCCTGGTCGGCGGCTTCCTTTTTCTCAAGATAGGCAGCCCTGGCTTTTTCCGCCTTGGCCTCGGCCTTGCTCTGGCTCATGAAAAAAGCGTCAAGAGGATTGTTGGACCACTTGTGGGTCTTGTGGGTGAAGTTCTTCAGCCATTTTCCCGCGGGGATCTTCCGTGCCTGGGCACTCTTTTTCGCATCGGAAAGCTGGTACCACGCAATGGTTTTGATGGCGTTGGTCCGGTTGGCCGCCTGGCCATATTCTGCTTCAGCATTCTTGATAATCTCCTTCATGTTCCCGGTGTGGGGAAAATAGATGAACATGGCGGCAATCAGGATGAAAAATCCGATCCAGATGGCCCACCAATCCTCTTTTTTCCACATTTCCGACCATTGCCATTTGGCCTTGTCAACGACAACTTCCTGTGTTTCTGCCATAATTTTCCTCAAATTTATATGGTTAAAAAAAAATAATATTACCTGCCGCCCCTGCTTAGCAAAAGATGTGCCACCGGGCCTGGCGAGGAAACCCCCCTTCAAACGGGCTTTTCACCCAACCGGCCGTGAGGGAGGTGACAACTTGAGTTTCCACCTGCGCATCCTCGAGATATCACCAACAGCACCGGGTATTGATTTTCCCAAGCTGATCCTTTATCCTGCCGCGCAACATGACTGTCATATAAAAAAAAAGGAACCATGGATGGTGTTAAACCGTTTAAACTTAAGGCTGAAGTTCATCACAGGGATTTTGCTCTGTGCTCTGGCCCTTGGGATGTGCATCGGCATTATCTTGTACTTTCACTTTAATTCCATAATGAAATCACAAATCAGCCAGCGGGCAAGGATGCTTCTGGCCCAGTCCGATGCCGTGCAGGATTATGTTAAAACGGTGCTGCGGCCTGAAATGTTCGATCTTTTGCCCGGGGACAGGTTTATTCTAAAGGCCATGTCTTCCTCGTACATCTCCAGGGAGGTGATGGCCCGGCTCAACGTGGAGGATGGATCGAATTACCTCTACCGGAGGGTTTCCAAGAAACCCCGGAACCCGGCTTCAGCGCCCAGTGACCTTGAATCGGACCTGATTTCCCTTTTCAGCGAAAACAGAAACCGTGCCATATGGGAAGAGAATGCCGTTGTGGAAAACGTCGAGTACCATATGGTTGCACGTCCCGTGGTGTTTAAAGCCTCCTGCATGAGCTGTCATGGAAATCCAGAGGACGCACCGGTGGAAATGCTGGAGATATACGGGGATAAAAACGGCTTTCACTATACACCTGGGGAAGTCGGCGGGGTCGTGGTGGCCGGCTTTCCGGTGGATCTCATCAAAAACCCTGCCAAGGAAATAACCTGGCAATACCTCACCCTGTACCTCCTTGGCATCCTGTTTTTTGCCGTTATGATCAGCGTTTTTTTTGATCAACTGGTCATGAAAAACCTCCACAACCTGACGGCGATTTTCCGGTCCCGGTTTTCCGGAAAAGACGAACAGCGACTCATAGAAAGCCTTGGAAAGAAGGATGAAATCGAAGGGCTCATCCAGGGAATCGATGAAATTGCCGTCTGCCTTTCAGAGGCAAGAACCAAACTCGAGGACTATGCCCAGAACCTGGCCGTCAAGGTGGACAAAAGAACAAAAGAGATCCAGGACAAGGCGGAAAAACACCGGGCCGATGTTGAGCTGTTCCTGAAAATGCTGGCCGGTTTTGGCAGCACCAGCAACACAGGGGAGGTGATATCCAGGGCCCTGGAATCCATCGGAAAACGGTTTCAAGCGGACCAGGTGATCTACCACTGCACCGTGGCATCGGAAAACGCCTACGCATGGCGCCAGGTTCCAGACATTGAAAAACTCCCCGGGGATATCAAGGACATTCTCTGGAAAGATCAGGTTCTCCAGGTGGAAAACAGATGGTATATACCGGTAAAATCCCTTGAAAGCCACTGGGGGATCCTCTGCGTTTCATGGACCCTCCCCCGGGAAGACGGGGAGATTGACACGGCGTTCCTGCTGGCACTTGGCCAGCAGCTGGCCATCCTCATCGAAAACATCCAGGCCTTTTCCAATGTGAAATTTCAGAATGACATGCTCCAGTCCGTATTCGAAGGGATTTCTGATCCCCTGCTCCTCATCGACCCAAAGGGCACCATTTTCATGGCAAACAGGGGCAGCGGGGAGATCCTTGCCAAAAAAGAAAAAAAAGAACGGGAAGAGGAGCTCAAGGGGTTTCTCGGCATCCAGGAGAACGACCCGTCAACGGAGAGCCTCCTGGAGACCATGGTTGAAAAGGAAGAGCCGATGAGCCGCGACGTTAAAACCGATGACAACAGGTCCTTCAGGGTCTCTTTCTATCCCCTTCCCAGGAGGGAACAGGCTGATTTGAAAATTGTGGTGTATGCCAGGGATATCACCCTGGAAAAACAGATAATGCTGCGAATGCAGCAGGCAGAACGGTTGAGTTCCGTGGGGAAAATGGCAGCGGGGGTTGCCCATGAAATCAACAATCCCCTGGGGGTTGTCCGCTGTTATACCGACCTGGTCAAGGATGCGGCAACGGACCCGGAAATGGTTGAAGATTTGAACATCATTGAAAAACATACCATAACGGCCCAGAACGTGGTCCAGGATCTGTTAACGATCTCCAGGCCCAAACCAATGGTTTACGAAGGATGCCGGATCAACGCTGTTGTCCTGGATGCCGTAAAGGTGTTCCAGGCCCAGTCCGCCTCGAAAAATATCAATGTGGTCTCCAGGCTGAAAAAAGGGCTGCCGGAGATCCAATGCAGCACCAACATCCTTGAACAGATCCTGACAAACATCTGGATCAACGCATTTGATGCCCTGCAGGAAAATGGCGGCGAGGTGACCATCACAACGGGCATGGCCGACAACAGCGGCGAGGTGCTGCTCACCATCCAGGACAACGGCCCCGGGATACCGGAGGGTCTGCTGGAAAACATCTTTGATCCCTTTTTTACAACCAAAGCCGTGGGCAAGGGAACCGGCCTGGGTCTGGCCGTTGTTTACGGTGTGGTCCATGAACTTGGCGGCAGAATAGAGGTCAGCAGCAATGATAACACCCGGTTCAAAATCTACTTTCCCGTGCAAAGGAGGGAATAAATGAAGACCTTCACCATCCTTGTTGTGGATGACAACAGGGACTTTTTAACCGGTATTATCCGGAATCTTAAAAAACACTTCCCAGCCATGGAGATTGCCGGCGCTGAATCGGGAGACGAGGCGCTGAAGCGGCTTGCCAGGGAAGAGATCGGGGTGATGCTTTCAGATCTTCGCATGCCCGGCCTTTCAGGGCAGGAGCTGCTCAAGGCAGGGCTGGAAAGAAACCCCCTCCTCTGCGTAATTATGATAACCGGCCACGGAACCGTTGAAACGGCCGTGGAAGCCTTGAAAAAAGGGGCATGGGACTTTCTGACAAAACCGGTGGACCGGCAGGTACTCTACCACACCGTGGAGAGGGCCGTGGAACACTACTCCCTTTCCAGTGAAAACCAGCGCCTCCAGAAGATGATCCAGACCATGAAGCAGGACAAGAAATTTGTTTTCCAAAGCCCTGCCATGAAACAGCTGCAGAAAAAGATCACGGCCATTGCCGGTACCGATTACACGACGCTGATCACCGGTGAGTCGGGCAGCGGCAAAGAGTATATAGCCAGGACCATCCACAGGCTCTCCAAGAGAAAAGAGGGGGTCTGCCATGCACTGAACTGTCCGGCCATTCCGGAACAACTCATCGAAAGTGAACTCTTCGGTCATGTCAAGGGGGCGTTCACCGGTGCTGAAAGAACCCGGGATGGCTTTTTCCTGTCGGCGGACAAAGGAACCCTGATCCTCGATGAGATAGGGGATATCAGCCCTGCCATCCAGGCAAAGCTGTTGAAGTTTCTCCAGGACAAACAGGTCAAACCGGTGGGCAGCAGCTCCTCCAAAACCGCCGATGTGAGGATCATCGCCCTGACCAACCAGAACCTCGAGGAGAAGATCGGCAACGGAAGTTTCCGGGAAGATCTCTACTACCGGCTGAACGTTCTGTCGGTAAAAATGCCCCCGCTGCGGCAGCGAAAAGAGGACATCCCGGTGCTTGTGCGGGAATTTATCCTGAAAAGCTGCCGGGAACTTGACATGGCACCCGTGGAGATCGATCCGGCGGCCCTGGGGTATCTATCCCGACAGCCCTGGCAGGGCAATGTCAGGGAATTGCTCAACTATGTCAGACGACTCTCGGTCTTTTCCAGTGGAAAAACCATTGACCTGCCCCTGATCAAGCGCATTGAAGAAGAAGAGGAGAGTGGCGGCTCCGATGGTGTTCAAAGCGAGCCAGTCAACTACAAGGCGGCAAAAAAAGAGGCCCTGGACCACTTTTCCAGAAACTACCTGCACACGGTGTTTGAAAAAACCCGGGGCAATATTGCTGAAACATCAAGGATCAGCGGACTTGAAAGGGCTTCCATCCAGAAAATAATCAAACGGCTCGACATTGACATGTCCCTCTACCGGGGGTAGGGGGACTGTGCAGGGTTAAAGTGCCCGGCGAAAGGCACACCCCGTTCCGGGACAATGCCCATGCCGTTGTTTGCCGTGAAAGACCCCCCTTGACCCTTTTTTTCTTGACCGGGAAAAGCATCTCTCCTATAGTTTCACTAGTCACTCAATGTTTACCCAATATCCTGATCTTGCACCGCCGATGTCAAAGCCAAGAGAGGCAGAATGCGCGTCACGGTAACCAAAACCATCACCAGGAGAATGGTCATGAAAACAGGGTTTCTGCTTCTCCTGACCCTTTTTCTGGCACCGTGTTTCGCACAGCCGGATATCTATGTCTGGACCGACAGCAGAGGCATCAGGCATTTCAGCAATGTTTCTCCTCCCCCGGAGAACAGGCAGGTTCTCACCTTCGACGAGAAGAGTCAGGATAGCCTGGCCCTTTCCCGGATCACAAACAGGCGGGAGCTGTTCCGGGTGGTCAAGGTGTACGACGGGGATTCCATTAAAGTAAAGGACAATACCATCACCCTGATGGTACGGCTTGTGGGCATCGACGCACCGGAATCCGGCCATGGAAAACGTGCCGGCCAGCCCTACAGCAGGGAGTCAAAACGGCTGCTGGAACGGTTCCTGGCAGGAAAAACGGTTCGCATCAAAAGCTATGGCACCGGAGGGTACAACCGGCAGCTGGCCGAGGTGTTTGTCAACAGAAAAAACATCAACCTTGAAATGGTAAAAAACGGAATGGCGGAAGTGTACAGCGGAACGCCTCCTGAATCGCTTGACACGGCCTCCTACCGCAGGGCCCAGGCCGCTGCAAAACGGGCCGGCAAAGGTATCTGGTCCCTTGGCCGGCAGTACAAGAGCCCGAAAAAATGGCGAAAAGAGCATCCCAGGTAAACAGCACAAGAGAGACGAATGAAGAATCGAGGATCCTTTGTGAGCCGTTTCGGCTTTTCCGCACCACACCCCTGCCCGCTGGCCATACCGGCCTGATATTATGGGTTTCCTAATTCTCCTTTTTGTGCTTTACTGGCAGCCATGGATATTGAACGATGACAGCATGGCGTTCATAACAGACTGTCCATGCAATGGCAGGTATTGATCGTGGGATGGGATCAACTGTGACGAGTGGACCATGTTATGACTAAGCCCGACGTTATGATCACGCCCCAATTGTAAGGGCCATGGAAACAATAAAAGATACCATTGAAACTGGTCTTTTTACCTGCTTTCTGCGTTGCGGTAATGGATACATATGGTAAAAACAGGAAAAACAAGGAGGCTAACCCCGGTATGATGACACAACACCGATGTCAACACTGCGCATTCCGATCACGATTTGACAACAACCCAACCTCCATTTTGGGAAAATTCTGGCGCTGGCATATCAAATGGTGCCCGGGCTGGAAGCGTTATCTTGCCTCCCTGCCCGATGAAGAGCGCAGAAGCATCAAGGATAAATACAGCCTTTGATCACAACGCCGGCCATATAAACGAGGTGCCACCAACCATCGGATCTGGCCGACGTTATGATCAAGCCCATAACAACCATGAGTCAGCGACTCACAAACGAAATACAGAATCCCATGACCATTATCCAAACGATCAGCCAGGAAACAGATTTTCCGGAAAAACAGGTAGCGGCCGTCATCGAGCTCCTGGACCAGGGGTGCACCATACCTTTCATGGCAAGGTACCGCAAGGAGAAGACCGGCTCCCTGGACGAAGTGGCCCTGGCCGGTATCCGGGACAGGGTCTCAGGCCTCAAGACCCTGGCAGCACGAAAAGAGGCAATCATAAAGTCCCTGAAAGAGCGGGATCTGTTCACAAAATCCCTGGGAAACGCCATTGAGAGGGCGTCCTCCATGGCCGGGCTGGAAGATCTCTACGAACAATACCGGCCCAAAAAGAGGACCAGGGCCAGCATGGCAAAGGAGAAGGGGCTGGAACCCCTGGCCCGCTGGATTCTGAACTGCCCGGAAAAAGACCCTGAAGCAGAGGCCGGAAAGTACATCGATCCGGACCGGAAGATTGCCTCCGCCGAGGAGGCCCTGGCAGGGGCCAGAGACATTATTGCCGAGATGATCAATGACGATCCCCGGGTGCGGGGTGACATCCGGGAGCTCTTTTTCCGTTCCGCCCTGATCACATCCACTGTGAAAAAGGGAAAAAAGGAGGAGGGCAGCAAATACAGGGACTATTTTGACTGGTCCGAGCCGGCTTTCAAGGCCCCCTCCCACCGGGTACTGGCAATGCTCAGGGGCAGCAACGAATCCCTGCTCACCGTGCATGTTCTGCCCAGTGAAGAAAAGGCCCTGGCGATCATCCACCGTTTCTATCTTAAAAAAAAGAAAACCAGTGCCAACAGCCTTAACCAGATCCAGGAGGCCGCCAGGGATGCCTACAAGCGGCTGCTCTCCAAATCCATTGAAAAAGAGAGCCTCCAGAGACTGAAAAAAGCCGCCGATGAACAGGCCGTGGCCGTTTTTGTCAACAACCTCGAACAACTGCTCCTGGCCCCCCCCCTGGGGGAGAAGCCGATCCTGGCCATGGATCCCGGGTTCAGGACCGGATGCAAAGTGGTCTGCCTGGATGCCCGGGGAAAACTGCTCTGCCACGACGTGATTTTCCCCCTGGCCGGCAACGGCCAGAAGGCCGCCAAAACCGTTGTAACACTTGTCCAGAAGCACGGTATCGGGGCCATTGCCGTTGGAAACGGTACGGCGGGAAGGGAGACGGAACAGTTCGTAAAGCGACTGAACCTTCCAGACAGTGTTGAAACGGTCATGGTGGACGAAAGCGGGGCCTCCATCT